>DGGP01000064.1 GCA_002392265.1 Firmicutes bacterium UBA3871
TCATAGACGAAGTCCACATGCTTTCCGCAGGGGCCTTTAACGCGCTTCTGAAGACTCTCGAAGAGCCGCCGGAGCATGTTATGTTCGTGCTCGCGACCACAGAGCCGCAAAAGCTTCTTGCGACCATCCTTTCGCGCTGCATGCGTCTCGACTTCAAGCGCGTCACCGAAAAGGTTCTCGTCAGAGGCATGGGCGAGATCTGCTCGCGCAAGGGCATTGACGTCGACGAAGACGCACTTCGCCTGATTGCGACAAATGCAGACGGCTCGGTCAGAGACGGGCTTTCGATTCTCGACCAGTGCCTTGCTACCGGTGACAAGCACATCACCAGGGCAGAGGTGGCTTCCTACCTCGGGACTACCGGCGAGGAAGCCTTCATCGAGCTGACAGAGATAGTGCGGCAGGGCAGAGTATCCGATGCGCTTCTCCTCGTAGACAAGATTTTAGACGACGGCAAGGACATTCGCCAGTTCATGAAGGACTGGCTCGGCCACTACCGTAATCTGATGATAACAAAGTTCCTGAAGTCGCCCGAAGATGTGCTCGGCATGTCGCTCGAAAATATTGAGCGTCTCCGCGCACAGTCCGATGTTTTGGACATGCAGGAAATTAATAATGCGATAATAGAGCTTTCACACACGCTTTCGGATGCACGCTGGTCCACCCAGCCGAGGATACTGCTCGAGCTTTGTACGGTAAAGCTTGCGACCGGCGGAGCCTTTGGAAAGGCAGCACCTGCACCTGCTGTGGCACCTGCCACTGCGTCTGTTTTGGCAGCTTCCGAGCCAAAGCCGGCTCCGGCTCCGGCGCCCGCTGCAGCTACAGCGCCCGCGGCAGCGCCGATACCTGCATCTGCAAGCGGTGACTATGATCTTGACGAGATATGGCTTCGCGTATTTGAAGAGGGCGAAAGCACCAGAGCCAGCTTTAACCTGCTCAGGACCAAATCGTCGCTCGAAAAAATCAGTGAGGACAAGTTCTATGTTGCGGTTGAGAATAAATTCTCGGGTAAATATGTCTTTGAAAACAGAGATACCTTGGAAGAGCTGATGCAGCGCTTCACAGGGAAACCTCTAAAGCTTGAGTGCATGGTGCGCACAGCTGCAGAGGCTAAAAATGAGGCTTCGCCCGAACAGATGAAGGCAGACCTCGAGGCGATGACAGGAATAGATATTGAATTAAAATAATAAAGTAAAAGGAGAATATACAAATGGGAAAAGGAATGAAAGCCGGTAAGAGACCGAATCCGAACAAGGGAATGGGCGGCGGAAATATGCAAAAGCAGCTCGCTCAGGTACAGGCTATGCAGCGTAAAATGGAAGAGGTACAGGCTCAGGTAGAAGAAATGACCACCTCTGCCACATCAGGCGGCGGTGCCGTAAATGTTACGGTAAACGGTGCACATCAGATGGTCGCTATTGAGCTCAAGCCGGAAATTGTAGATCCTGACGATATCGAAATGCTTCAGGACCTCATCCTCACAGCCACAAACGAAGCCCTTCGCCAGATGGATGAAATTGCGGAAAGCGAGATGGGAAAGGTAACCGGTGGACTCAATCTGCCATTCTAAAGTATATATAATATGATGAAAAATTATGCACAGCCTTTAGAAAATTTGATAAAAGAGCTCTCCAAGCTGCCGGGAATAGGCGGAAAGAGCGCACAGAGACTGGCTTTTCACATACTGAGCCTCGACGAGGACAGGGTGATCGCGCTCGCAGACAGCATCAGGGATGCCAAAGAAAAGATGAAATACTGTCCTTGCTGCGGCAATCTGACTGACAAGGATATCTGCGATATCTGTGCGGACGAGACGAGGGACAAACGTGTAATCTGTGTGGTTGAAAGTCCGCGCGATGTCTATGCGATGGAGAGAATCAGAGAGTACAAAGGGACTTATCATGTGCTTCACGGCGCCATCTCGCCGATGGAGGGCATAGGCCCCGATGACATAAACCTGAAATCCCTGATTGTGCGCCTTCAGCAAGGTGATGCCGAGGAAGTCATCCTCGCTACAAATCCTACCATCGAGGGTGAGGCGACGGCTATGTATATAGCCAGGCTGATAAAGCCGGCGGGCATACGCGCCAGTCGCATAGCCCACGGAATCCCTGTGGGGGGCGATCTTGAATATGCCGATGAGGTCACTCTTCTCAAGGCCATGGAGGGACGCAGAGACCTGTAAAAAATGTACGCCGAACGGTACAAAAAACCGTTCGGATTTTTTTTGATGATTTTTTCACAATCGACCTTATTTTCCTTGAAATTACATAATATTTGCGTTATAATACTTTCGGGTATCTCTATGCCCAAAAAACTTTTATAGGAGGATTAAATGAGCACTATTTTTTTCTTGATTTTATTCCCATTGATAGTTGCTATTGCTCTGTTAATCTTCAAGACTGACGCTGTAAGAGACGTAATCGTAAAGATTTCCGCAGCTGTTATCGCTGCCGGATCAATCGTCCTCGCAGTACAGAACTTCAGTGAAGGCGGTCAGATGTACGACTTCGAATCCGAAGCAATCGGAACCATAATGATGGTAATCGAAGTAATCCTGGCTGTAATCATCTTTGTGCTTGGTTGCAAGCACAAGAAGTATCTGGTGCCGGTTCTTGCATGTATCCAGACCCCGTTAATGGTTTGGTTTGAGCTCAAGCACGGTCATGAAATTGAAGTTATGCACAATATGTATTTGGACAGACTTTCAATCATCATGGCTCTCGTCATTGGCATCGTTGGTAGCCTTATCTGCGTATACGCATGCGGCTACATGAAGGACTTCCAGCATCACGAGCCGGAAGGTGCAAAGGACAGAAGACCTTGGTTCTTCTTCCTCATGTTCGTATTCCTTTCAGCAATGTTTGGAATCGTAACCTGCAACAATCTCGTTTGGATGTTCTTCTTCTGGGAGATTACAACTCTCTGTTCCTTCTTCCTCATCGGTTACACCCGCACGGAAGAGGCTACAAACAATTCATTCAGACAGTTAATCCTGAACCTGGTTGGTGGACTCGCATTTGCATGTGGTATCGTAGTTCTCGGCTGTATGTACGGAACTATCGAGCTCGATGTGCTCATCAGCTACGGAACAGCAGGCATGGGTGCATTCGTTGTTATCCCTGCTGCTTGCCTCGCACTCGCAGGCCTCACAAAGGCTGCTCAGATGCCGTTCCACAGCTGGCTGCTTGGCGCTATGGTAGCACCTACGCCTACATCAGCACTGCTCCACTCATCCACAATGGTTAAGGCTGGCGTATTCCTTATCTTAAAGCTTGCTCCGGTTCTCGGCTTCAATATCGCAGGTCTCATGGTAATGCTCATTGGTGGCATCACCTTCACACTTGCTTCATTTGCAGCTATTTCCCAGAGCAACGCAAAGAGAGTACTCGCATATTCAACCATCGCAAACTTAGGCTTAATCTGCATCTGCGGCGGCGTTGGCTCCGAAGCGGCAGTATGGGCAGGCATCATGCTTCTCATCTTCCATGCAGTTACTAAGTCTCTCATGTTCCTTTGCGTTGGTACTGCAGAGCACCATATCGGATCCAGAAACATCGAAGACATGGACGGTCTCTTCGGCCGCATGCCAAAGCTCGCAAAGCTGATGATGATCGGTATCTCCGGTATGTTCGTAGCTCCTCTTGGCATGCTCATTTCAAAGTGGGCTGCTATGGTTACATTCGTTGACTCCGGTAACTTCGTGCTTGTAGCAGCTATATGCTTCGGTAGTGCAGCAACTGCATTCTACTGGACAAAGTGGCTCGGCAAGCTCTCAGCTATCGTTGCAAACAGAGAGAACGTTGAGGGTACAGTTCACGGTGACGAAAGATTCGTTCACTTCACACTGGCAATCCTGGCAGTTGTTATCTGCCTGATCTTCCCTCTCGTATCAAAGGCAATCGTTGTTCCTTATATCGTTGGTGTATTTGGCGCAACAGAAGCTGTTGCAGCACTTTCATCAAGCAACCTCGCTATCATGTGCATCATGCTGGCTGCAGTTATCCTGATGGTAGTACTGTTCTTCGGCAAGACATCAAAGAAGATCGTTCCGCTTTACATGGCCGGTGCAAACACAGGCGACAACCTCCACTACATGGGTTCCATGCAGACTCCTATGGAGCAGTCCCTCAGAAACTGGTACATGGACAGCTGGTTCGGTGAGAGCAAGATGAATATCCTCGGACTGGCATCGACTATCTCGATCCTTCTCGTAGTATTCGCAATGCTCTTCGCAACAGTGATAGGAGGTTTAATGTAATGGTAAAGATGATTATTTGCGTAGTTGCATACCTTATCCTTGCACCATTCGTTGGTGGCCTTCTCGCTGGTATTGACCGTATAATTTCTGCAAGAATGCAGGGTAGAAAAGGTCCTTCCGTACTTCAGCCTTTCTATGATGTGCTGAAGCTCACAGAAAAGGAAAAGATTACTGTAAATAACGTACAGGATTTCTACATCGTATGCTTCTTTATATTTATTCTTGTTACAGGATGCTTGTTCTTCGCCGGCCAGGATCTCCTGCTGGTTATCTTCACACTGTCCTTAGCAAGCACATTCCTCATCGTAGGCGCTTTCTCTTCAGGATCGGCTTATGCAACACTTGCTGCTGAAAGAGAACTCCTGCAGATGATGGCTTACGAGCCAATGGTACTTATCGCTGCTATCGCATTCTACCTCCACGCAGGTAGCTTCAAGGTAAGCGATATCCTCGTAGCTGATCGTATGGGATTCCCTTATATGGTAGCTGCTTTCATCGGCTTCGTATTCATTCTGACTATCAAGTTCAGAAAAG
>DGGP01000057.1 GCA_002392265.1 Firmicutes bacterium UBA3871
GAGATCGAGTTCGACGAGGACGCAGAATCAGATGTTGTCTATCAGAAAGTAGCGAGCGGCACCTTAAAGGGTGTGTCCGTAGGTTATATGGTTGAGGTTTGGGAGGACGTAGCGGCAAACAAGAAGTCGAGCGACGGAAGGTTTACCGGACCCTGCAGCATAGCCACCAAGTGGACACCTTACGAGGTTTCGATCGTTAGCGTTCCGGCGGATCCGACAGTAGGAGTCGGAAGAAACCACGAGCCGGATAACAGGGGAGTAAGCGGCTTTTACTACAACGAAAAGCAGCTCCAAATAAACACTAATTTACTCAAGGAGGTAAAAAAGCAATGAGAAAAAAGTGGATTCAGAGACAGCAGGAGCTTCTGAACACGGCAAAAGCCGCTGGCAGAGAGCTTACTGCGGACGAACAGACCGAATTCGACGATTTACAGCGTAAGATTGACGAGTTCGATCAGAAGGAAGCAGAGCGTAAGGCGAAAGAGGAAGCTGAAAAGGCATTGAATGCCGACACAGAAAACCTCGATGAAGTACGCGAAGCAGAGCGCAAGGCGGAGAGAAACCGCATCCGCGAGATCGAGAAGATGTGTAACCACTTCGGCGTAGAAGCAAGGGAGTACATCGACAACGGAACTTCCGTTGAGGCAACAAGAGCAGCCGTTATGGAGAAGCTCATGCAGGACGGAGCACCCATCGCATCAGCAGGCGTGGTTGAAGTAACCGCTTCCGGCGAGGACAAGTTCAGAGATGCAGTTTCAGACTCGCTCCTTATGAGAGCAGGTATTGAGCTTGCACATCCTGCAGACAGCGCAAGAGAGTTACAGGGCCTTTCCCTTCGCGACATCTTCATTGAGTGCGAGGAGAGAGCAAACGGAACAAGAGGTCTTAACCGTAAGACCAACGACGAGCTGTTCACAATGGCTCAGAGACAGTTCTTCAACCCTACCGCAGCTTTCCCTGCTATTCTTGATAACGCGATCAACAAGGCATACGTTGAAGGTCATAAGACCGTAGCCGTAACCTTCGACCGCATCACCAAGAAGGGTAGCCTTAAAGACTTCAAGACCGCTGACAACAACTACCTTGCAGGTCCTGTAGGCGAGTTCCTCGAGGTTCCTGAAGGAAGCGAGCTCAAGCACGACGTATGGAGCGACGAGAAGCTGCCTACCAGAAAGCTCAAGACTTACGGCCGCCAGTTCACACTGACCCGTCAGGCTTTCATTAACGACGATATCGACGTTGTTACCAGAATCCCTGCAAAGTACGCAGCAAGCGCACGCAAGACCATCAATAAGCAGGTTTACAGCATCCTTGTAAACAACCCTGCTATTTACGACGGCGTAGCACTTTTCCACAGCAACCACAAGAACGTGCTCGCAGCCGGAACAGGCGTTACACAGGCAGCTATGCAGGCTATGATTATGGCGCTCCAGACACAGGAAGATCAGTTTGGAGAGGCTATCATCGTTCGCCCTGCAAAGCTTGTAGTTCCTGTTGGCCTTGCGTTTGATATGTATACGCTGTTCAACAGCCCTACTATCAATACAGCCGGAAACACTCAGGCAGTCAACCCGCTTTACCGTTACGCAAACCAGATTGAGATCGTAGAGGAGCCTACAATCAATGTTCTTTGCGGCGGCTTCGGTAACACAATGCCTTGGTTCTTGTTCGGAGCTTCCGAGGACACAGATTTCATCGAGGTAGATTACCTCAACGGTCAGGAAATCCCCACCATCCGCAGGATGGAGACACCGGGTACACTCGGTTTCATCTGGGATATTTACCTCGACTGGGGTATTTCCGTGATGGATTTCAGAGGCGCAATCAAGAATCCGGGTGTCCAGATCAACAGCCCGTTATCATAAGAAAAGGAGGTAGCGAAAGATGGCTAAGGCTACATACTATCAGAGGGGTGAATCCCTCGACTATACGAACAGCAGCGGTTCTAAAATTGACGCAAACACCATCGTTGTGCTTACAGCAGGTGCAAGCGGCAGAATCGGCGTTATCGGTACTGATATTCCCAACGGCGAAACCGGCAGCGTCCATGTAACCGGCGTTTACGAGATGGCAAAGTCCAGCTCCAACGCACTTACACAGGGGCAGAAGGTTTACTGGGACGGCACCGGTATTACAGAGGCTGATAATGACGGTGGCGGCACACCTACCTACTATCCTGTGGCTGGCTACGCAGCGCAGGCAGCAGGAGCAAGCTCAGAGACTGTGCTTGTAAAGCTGCTCGGATAGGAGGCTACTATGGCAAAGAGAAAAACTACAGACGAAAGCCTCCTTAAAACCGCAGCAGGCGAGGCAGAGAGCGGCGACAGCGAAGGTGGCGACGGCGAAGAATCCGGGAATGATGAGGAAGGCAGCGACGAAGAGGAAAAAATCTTTGTCGCCCTCTATCCGATTCTTTACCATTCGCACATTTATGAGGTCGGCGACACCCTCCCGACGAACGATGCAGAAATGATGGCCGCATGGATTGAATCGGGTACTGCGGA
>DGGP01000171.1:0-3031 GCA_002392265.1 Firmicutes bacterium UBA3871
TTATGGATTTGGAGCGCATACCTACCGAGAGGACCAGCCCCAGGCCTATCAGCGATGACAGTATGGAAGAGCCTCCGGAGGAAATGAACGGGAGGGTGATGCCCGTAACAGGCATTATTCCCATTGACATTGCGATGTTTTCAAAAATTTGAAAGCCAAAGCTGCCGATAAAGCCTACGGCAATCAGCGCGCCGTAAAGGTCTATTGAGTTTTTGGCTATAACAGCCATACGATAGAGGAATATCGTAAAGAGAATAATCAGAATCAGTCCGCCTATCAGGCCGAGCTCTTCACAGATAACCGAAAAGATAAAGTCAGATTTTTGAACCGGCAGGAAGTCGAGGCCTTTTTGCGTTCCCTGGAAAAGCCCCTTACCAAAGAGACCACCGGAACCGATTGCAATCTTGCTCTGGAAAACCTGATAATTCCCCGGAAGGGACAGATTGTCAGGATGCATAAAAGCATCTATGCGGTCTTTCTGATGCGAAGCCATAAATCTGTAAGCGAGTGGAATCATCAGAATAAAAATAGCTGCAAGCTTTGCAAAAAGCTTGTAGTCAATACCTGCAAAGAAGACCATGCAGACCCAAATTACGCAGAATACAATTGCAGAGCCCAGGTCTTCCTTCAGGACGATTACTATAAAAGGCGCGCCGAAAAGCGCGGCTTTTATTATGCCCCAGAGTGTGTTCAGTGTATCGCGGTATTTTGAAAGGTACACAGCCATCAGAATGATGAACGTGATTTTTACAAACTCACTCGGCTGCAGGGTAGTAACCCTCAGGTCAATCCAGGAACGAGCTCCGTACTGTTCGAGACCGAGCCCCGGGATATAAACAGTCAGCAGAAATGCGATTGAAATACCGTAGATCCATTTATATATGTGCTCGTAGGTTTTGTAATCTATCATTATGACAAAAAGCAGGCAGATAAACCCGAGACCGTAGGCAACAGCCTGAACGATTACGTCTCTGGTAAAGATAAAACCGTTATCGTACGCCGTCGAGCCAATCATAACAATGCTGATTATTGCAAATGCAACAACCAGTATAATGAGTGCTTTGTCTAAGTTTTTCAATAAATTGATAAAATACTTCATGGTTTGCCCTTCACATGCTTGACATACTGTCCGCCCAAATATTATAATATAGGTTGTATGAGTATATCAAGATTAAATTAATTTTGCGTAATATAAAATACAAAAAAATAAAGTGAGAAGGAGGTGCTTGATGCCAGTATTAGCAACAGTCTTGATTGCAATTGTCACCTTAGTCATAGGACTCTTGGTTGGATATATAATCAGAAAAAATACTGCTGAAAAAACTATCGGTTCCGCCGAAGTTAAGGCCAGAAATCTGATACAAGATGCTGAAAACAAAGCAGAGTCAATAAAAAAGGAAATTACAATTGAAGCAAAAGAAGAAGCTCACAGAATTCGCAGCGAGGCGGATCGTGATGTAAAGGAAAGAAGAGCTGAGATTCAGCGTTCCGAAAAGAGACTCATCCAAAAGGAGGAGTCAATCGACCGCAAGCTCGAAAACATTGAGCGCAAAGAAGAAAACATCGCAAACAAAGAGCAGGCCATCGTAGAAAAGAATAAAGAAATAGATAAGGTTCTTGAAAAGCAGATGGAAGAGCTCGAACGCATCAGCGGCTACTCGGTCGAGGATGCAAAGCAGATTCTCCTTGCAAACTGCGAAAAGGAAGTTCGTTACGAGGCAGGCATGATGACAAAGGAAATCATCGCCAAAGCCAAGGAAGAAGCCGACAAGCAGGCAAAGGAAATCATTACGGGAGCTATCCAGAGATGCGCTGCAGACCATGTGGCGGAATCCACAGTTTCGGTAGTTCCGCTGCCTAACGACGAAATGAAGGGCAGAATCATCGGTCGTGAGGGTCGAAACATCAGAGCAATCGAAACAATGACAGGAGTTGAGCTTATCATAGACGATACTCCTGAAGCAGTCATCCTTTCAGGCTTTGATCCTGTCAGGAGAGAAATTGCAAGACTTGCTCTCGAAAAGCTCATCGTGGACGGTCGTATTCATCCGGCCAGAATCGAAGAGATGGTCGAAAAAGCCGAAAAAGAGGTTAACAACATTATCAAGGAAGAGGGCGAACAGGCCACATTCGAATGTGGTATTCACAACCTTCATCCTGAGCTTGTTAAGCTCCTCGGTCGCCTGAAGTACAGAACTTCATACGGTCAGAATGTGTTAAAGCATTCCATTGAAGTTTCACATCTGGCGGGCCTCATGGCAGGCGAACTTGGTATGGATGTAAAGCTTGCAAAGCGCGCAGGTCTCCTGCACGACATAGGCAAGGCTCTTGACCACGAAGTTGAGGGAACGCACGTTGACATAGGTATAGATGTACTCAAGAAGTACAAGGAATCCGAAGCCGTAATCAACGCAATGGCTGCACACCACGGCGACTACGAGCCAAAGAGCATGGAAGCGGTACTCATTGCCGCAGCAGATGCACTTTCGGCGGCAAGACCGGGCGCACGCCGCGAGACGCTTGACACGTATATCAAGAGACTCCAAAAGCTCGAAGAGATTGCAAATACTACTCCGGGCGTTGATAAATCATTTGCGATTCAGGCGGGTCGCGAGATTAGAGTTATCGCAAAGCCTGAAGAAATGAACGACGAGGAAATCGTTATTTTGGCACGCGAGATTTCAAAGAAAATCGAAAGCGAACTGGAATATCCGGGACAGATTAAAGTCAATGTCATCAGAGAAACCAGAGCCATCGACTACGCTAAATAATTTAATAATCGAGATATGCATTGCCCGGCAAAAACTTGCCGGGCGATTTTTAGAAAAACACAGTAGGAAAACAAAACAGTCAAAAGGTGTATTATGGGTGAAAGATTACCTCTTAACATAAATGCCGAACGAAAGTATTTCTTTGGCAAATCAATATTTATCGCCTTACCTGTCATGCTGCAGAATCTGATAGCTGTCGGACTTAACATAATAGATTCGATTATGATAGGAGGCCTCGGCGAAGCGGCAATGGCGGGAGT
>DGGP01000171.1:3091-3317 GCA_002392265.1 Firmicutes bacterium UBA3871
GGAGTGGGTGCAGCGAATCAAATTTACATGATTTATTCCGAGGTTTGCTTTGGCACATTCAGTGGTGCTGCAGTCTATGTTTCACAGTTCTGGGGAATTCGCGACCGCAGTACCGTACGCAAGGTGCTCGGAATAGATTTTTCGGTCGCAATTGTTTCAGCTGCCGTTTTCGTTTTGGGCATTCAGTTTACTGCGCCGCATTTGATCTGGCTCTTTTCGCAAGATG
>DGGP01000119.1 GCA_002392265.1 Firmicutes bacterium UBA3871
CGCTTCCGGCTCGGCAGGAGCCGCTGCGCCGTTTGTTTCAGTCTCGTCAAGGCCCGTAAGTTCCTTTAAGGCTTTGACAAAATTATCTTTTGTTGACATTTGTGCACCTCTTTCTTGGTCAAACTTCTATTCAAAAGCCATCGGCTGAATATCATTTGTAATAGCTCTGAACTCATAACCCGCATCACGGAAGTGATCGATTATTTCAGGCAGTGCCTGAGCAGTCGCTCCGTTTGCTTTAGTTGAATGGAGCATCAGGAAAATTCTCTGCTTTTCGCCACCTGTCTGGATTGCGTTTTCCACTATGCTGTCCTTTGTGGCTCCTGCCAGGCTGTCACCGCCGGTGCAGTTCCAGTCGTAATAGCTGAAGCCTCTGCGAACCATTTCGGATGCCAGCGGCTGGCGTATTAAAGCGTTGTACTTGTTCGTAGTGCCACCCGGGAATCTAAAGATATTCGGCTTTTCACCCGTTGCCTCGTAGATGAGCAGGAACTCCTTGTAAAAGCTGTCCATGTATGTCTCAATCGAAGCGTAGAGCTCTTTCTGAGGAAGCTCATATGCGTAAACTCCGATGGCGTGGCCATCCTCCTTTATGCGGTTTATAACAGCTTTCCCCTCGTCGGTGTCGCCACCGTAAATAAAGAATGTAGCCTTTACATCTTTAAGCGCCAGAGCATCGAGTATAGATTCGGTTACTTCATTCGGGCTGCCCGTAAAGGTCAGATACGCGAAACGCTCTGCATCAAAGAGGCGTGTGCGCTCTGCCGCAGGCGTAACATACATGTCAGGATAAAGTGCCTCGTAGCTGAAGTTTTCGCCATCCTGAACACCTGTGCCCTGTGCCAGAACCGAACCGACTGCGTTGTTATTTTTGTAGTAGTCTAAATCGTCTTTGATTTTGTCTAATTTATTTGAAGTTAAAACCAGTGCCAATCCTAAAACGAGCAATATAATCACAATGCCCAAAGAAATTATGCGTCTAAAAAACGCGACACTGCCAAACTCGGCCTTTTTCATTATTTTATCTCCCTATCCCGTAGTTTATCCTTTTATAATCTGAACTCCCTGCGGCGTATCCTTCAGAGTGTATCCCTTTTCCTTGAGGATGTCTCTGATTTCATCCGCACGTGCGAAGTTCTTTGCCTTGCGGGCTTCCTGTCTCTCGTCAACGAGAGCCTGAATTTCAGGGTCGATTGCCTCATCATCTCCGGCATCCTGAAGAATTCCGAGCACATCAGCCAGCTCCTGAAGACGAGCAAGCGCCTCCTTTGCATAAGCCTTTGTAGCTCCATCCTTTACCTGAGTGTTCACTGCCGCAACAAGCTCGAATACTGCTGTGATGGCATCGGCTGTGTTGAGGTCGTCATCCATCTTTTCCTTGAACTTGTCTCTGCAAGCATCAAGCGCAGCAAAGCTTGCCTTTTCAGCTTCAGTCACATCACCATCCGCACCGTTTTCGATGAGATGCTTTAGGTTAGCCTTTGCATTCTGCATACGGGCGAGACCGTTCTTTGCCGCCTCCATCAGAGTATCGGAGAAATTGATAGGTCCGCGATACTGGCCTGAAAGCAGGAAGAATCTCATTACCTCACCGTCATAGTGCTGCAGGATATCTCTAACGGTAAAGAAATTACCCTTTGATTTGCTCATCTTTTCGTTGTCTATTGTGATGAAGCCGTTGTGCATCCAGTAGTTTGCAAACTTGCAGCCGTTGCAAGCCTCGGACTGTGCGATTTCGTTTTCGTGGTGCGGGAACTGTAAATCTTCGCCGCCCGCATGTATGTCGAGAGTAGTCCCGAGGTGCTTCTTTGACATCGCCGAGCATTCGATATGCCAGCCCGGACGACCCATTCCCCAAGGAGACTCCCATGCGATTTCGTCATCGGCTTTTCTGGCCTTCCACAGAGCAAAGTCGAGCGGATCCTTTTTGATGTCGCCTACTTCGATGCGGGCGCCTGCCTCAAGGTCATCGATATTCTGACCTGAAAGCTTGCCGTAATCTTTGAACTTGCGAGTTGAATAGTAAACATCGCCGTTTACTTCGTAAGCATATCCTTTGTCAATAAGTGTCTTGACAAATTCAATGATTTCGGGCATGTGCTGTGATACCTGCGGGTGGACAGTTGCTTTCTTTACGTTAAGTGCTGCTGCGTCTTTGAAATATTCCTTTATATATCTTTCGGAAACCTCAGGCGCCGTACAGCCTTCTTCCCTTGCCTTGTTAATAATCTTGTCGTCCACATCGGTGAAGTTCTGAACGAACTTAACATTGTAACCGAGGTATTCGAGATATCTGCGAAGAGTATCAAATACTACAAACGGTCTTGCGTTACCGATATGGAAGTAATTGTATACTGTAGGTCCACAGACATAGATCTTGATTTCACTAGGGTCTATAGGAACAAATTCTTCTTTTCTTCTTGTAAGTGTGTTGTAAATTTTCATTGTTTTACCTCTTTAAATGTCTTCTGTCCGAAGGGTACACATACCCAATTAACATTATATATCGTTGTTATTGAAAAAACAACACTTTTCTTTGTTTGTACATAATCTGCATTTTTATCTTGTTGTACAAGGTTTACACAAACCCGTGCATGAAAAAAGAGAGCAGATAATCTCTGCTCTCTCCATTTTCTTTTATCAAGTTATTAAATATAGTTCATCGGATTAACATTTGAACCGTTAATCAGAACTTCGAAGTGGCAAAGATAGCCTGTTGCGTTACCGGTCTTTCCGACTGTCGCAATCTGCTGGCCCTTTTCCACATTGTCACCGTAGCTTACGAGAATGCTCTGGCAGTGTGCATATCTGGTTTCAACACCGTTGCCGTGACTGATCTTTACAATGTAGCCATAGCTGCCGGAGTAGCCCGCGAATATAACTGTGCCCGCATCGGATGAGTAAATCGGTGCACCGCAGTCTGCCTTGAGGTCAACACCCTTGTGTCTGCGGCTGCCACGGCCTGCGCCGTAAGCTCCTGCTGCCGACGACAGCTGAGTGCTGCCAACCGGGCTGATCAGCTCGCCGCTGCCGGTTCTTATCGGCATTGTGGTGGTACCCACCTGCGCGTACTGCGTAACAGGTTCGGAAAGAACTGTCTCGCTGAGTACCTGACTGGAAACGATTACACCGTTCTGCTTTACATACTCAACCTGCTTTTCCTTGCTGCCGTATACGCCGTAGCTGGTAATCTTGCTCTGTCCCTTGTAGAGATCGGCAGTTTCGGTGTATTCGGTAGTGAACGGAATGGATTCCGTCTCTGTGGCAACCTCAACCGTAGTAACGTTTACGAAAGGGTGTACCTCGTAGAGATAGAGCACATCGCCGATGCTGAGTCTGTCAGCATTGAAGCCCGGATTCATTTCCGCGAGCTCATATGGGCTGATGCCGTTCTTCTTTGCGATATCCCACATCGTGTCACCGCTCTGAACCGTGTAGGTCTTTGGCTGGCTGGTGCCG
>DGGP01000011.1 GCA_002392265.1 Firmicutes bacterium UBA3871
TCCATCATCTGGCCTGCAATGCTGATGAGTGCGGATTTGCCTCTGCCAAAGCAGGTAATCGGCCACGGGTGGCTGCTTATAGACGGCGGAAAGATGAGTAAATCAAAGGGCAACGTTGTGGACCCTGTAATGCTGATAGACAGATACGGCGTAGATGCTCTGAAGTATTTCCTGCTTCGTGAGTACACCTTCGGCCAGGACGGAATCTTCACAAACGAAGTTCTCTTAAAGCGCCTCAACTATGACCTCGCAAACGACCTCGGAAACCTCGTTTCCAGAACGGTTTCCATGATCGAGAAGTACTGCGGCGGCTACATTCCGGGCAAGGCTGCTTCCGATGACGAGTTCGCAAAGGACCTCAAAGCAGTCGCAACAGGTGCTGCTGCAAAGGTAGAGGAGCAGATGGATAAATATGCGTTCAACATGGCTCTTGAAGAGATCTGGATTGTTGTAAGACGCGCAAACAAATACATCGACGAAAAGGCTCCTTGGGTACTTGCAAAGGAGCCGGAAAAGAAAGCTGAGCTCGACGGAGTTATGCACAATCTCGCAGAAGCTCTGCGTATAATATCAATCCTGATTCACCCATTCATGCACACAACCGCAAAGAATATCAGAAAGCAGCTGGGCATCTGGTATTCGGAGCCTGAATGGGATGACGCTTCGGTATTCGATATGCTCGAGGGCGACCAGGTAAAGAAGGGCGATCCTATCTTCCCGAGACTCGATATCGAAAAGGAACTCGAAGAGCTCTCACAGCTGAACAAGGCTGCTGCAGAGCCGGAGAGCATTCCTCTGGAGCTGAAGCCTGAAATCGAAATCGATGATTTCGACAAGATTGACCTGCGTGTCGGCACTATCCTGTCTGCGGAAAAGCATCCAAAGGCAGACAAGCTCCTCGTATTCAAGGTAAAGATGGGCACCGAAATCCGTCAGATTCTTTCCGGCGTTGCCGAATACTTCAAGCCTGAAGAAATGGTAGGGAAGAAGGTCATCGTTGTAGCAAACTTAAAGCCTCGTAATCTCAGAGGAATGGAATCAAAGGGCATGCTGCTCTTTGCGGACAACGGCGGCAGATATGAAATCGTAACGACCATCGCAGAGGACGGAAACGAAGTAAGCTAGTCGGCAAATTAGGCAAATTATTGGAAAGTGTGAACTAGATGGACAGAATAGCGAAGGTAAAGGAAAATCACGAAAAGGGCTACAACTGCGCCCAGGCGGTGGCTTGTGCCTACTGCGACCTCTACGGAGTAAGCGAAGCAGAAGCCTTCCGCGCTATGGAAGCCTTTGGCGGCGGCATGGGTGTAATGACCACCTGCGGAGCTGTTTCGGCCATGGCTTACCTCGCAGGCCTGAAGAACTCAAGCGGCGACCCGGCAAGCAAAGAAAGCACCAGAGGCATGACCTACAAGCTGATGCGCCGCATGGTTACGGATTTCGTATTCAAGAACAAGAGTATAATCTGTAAAGAGCTAAAGGGCGTGGATACGGGTAAACCGTTGCGCAGCTGTGAAGGCTGCATGGAGGATGCTGCACGGGCTGTTGAAAAGGTTCTTATTGATGCCGAAGGCAAATACAAAATCGTAGACGAGAAGTGATAAGAAGTGATAATATGTTAAGGCTTTTTGATTCACATGCTCATCCAAACGAGGACGGTTTTTCTCCGGAGGAAAGAGCACAATTCATAGGAAAAATCGACAAAGCCGTTGAAAATGGCGACCTATCGTTTATTAACGATATTGGATTCAACCTGGAAAGCTCTGTTATGGCAGCAGAGCATGCAAAACTTTATCCCTGGTGCCATGCGGTGGTGGGACTTCATCCTCATGAGGCCGATTCATACAGCGATGAGCAGCTTGAAAAAATAGCGGAGCTTGCAAAGCAGCCAAAGGTGGTTGCCATCGGAGAAATAGGTCTCGATTTTCACTATGACAACTCGGACAGAGATGCCCAGAGATACTGGTTCAGACGCCAGATCAGACTGGCAAACGAGCTTTCGATGCCGATTGTTATCCACGAACGCGATGCGGGCGGGGAAGTCATGGAAATCCTGAAGGAAGAAGGCGCCTTTGACAAGGCACGCGCGGACAGATTTCCAAAGCGTCCGGGAAGGCTGCTTGCTGACGGCAGTCACGAAGAGCTTCCCGATGCCAGAGTCCTGCTCCACTGCTTTTCGGGCAGTGCTGAGTTTGGCAGGCAGTATGTGGAGCTGGGAGCCACGCTTTCGATAGCGGGCCCCGTAACCTACAAAAATGCCAGAAAAACGATTGAGGTCGCACAGCAGATTCCGCTTGAGTTTCTGCTCGTTGAGACAGATGCGCCTTACCTTTCGCCGGTTCCTCACAGAGGGGAGCAGAACCATCCGGTAAATGTAATTCACACAGCCGCAAAGGTAGCCGAAATAAAGGGTATAGATATAGAAACCGTTGCAGAGGCTACCCGAAACAATGCAAAACGATTCTTTGGGATTGAATAGAATCGAATAGAAAAAAATCAGCACCCGCAAAGCGGGTGCTTTTATATAGCATTTCTTTGCCTAAAGTGTTATACTGTTAAAAAGGTTTTGAGGGATAGTACGATAGTGGAGTATAGGTTATGGATCTAATGAAAAAGGTCGCTGCGACCATTGAAAAGCACGAACTTATACAGGAAAATGACGCAGTAGTCGTGGGCCTTTCGGGCGGTCCCGATTCGCTCTGTCTGATGGACATGCTGCTGAGCCTTAAAGAGAAGCTGCAGCTGGAACTTTTACCGGTCCACGTAAACCATGGGCTTCGTCCCGGCGCAGCCGACGAGGACCAGGCGTTTGTGGAGAACTACTGCAGGGAAAACGGGCTTGAATGCCGGGTGTTCAGCGGAGACTGCAATGCCCTGGCGGCAAAGCTGGGAAAGTCGAGCGAAGAGGTCGGCAGAGACCTGCGATACGATTCCTTTGATTCCGTTGCTGCGGAGCTTTTGGGAAAAACAGCAGTGCTTTCCGGAAAGGGAAAGGTAAAGATTGCGGTTGCCCACAACGCAAACGATCAGGCAGAAACGCTGCTCTTCAGATTTATCAGAGGAACCGGCGTTGACGGCCTCGCAGGCATGGAATATTCGAGAAAGAGCCGCGCAGGCTTTGATGTTATCAGGCCGCTTTTAGACTGCAGCCGCGCCGAAATAGAGGAATATATCTCGCAGAGAGGGCTGCAGCCTTGCATCGATGCGACAAACGATGAGCCAATTTATGCCAGAAACAGAATCAGACTCAGTGCGCTGCCGATGATTCGCGAAACGTTCAATCCGAACATTGTGGAGACACTCAGCAGGCTTGCACAGACAGCTCAGGAGGACAAAGACTACATGTGGCACGAAGCTCAGTCGGTTTACGATATGGCATTTCTGTCTGCCACACTCCAGGAGGTTGTGATGGACCTCGGAACCATACAGGTGGCTCATCCGGCAATCCGTCACAGAATCATGGAGATTGCTTTTGCAAAGATAGGACTTGAAACCGACATCGGAAGGGTTCACATCGAGGCCGCCGATGAAATCATAAACAAAGGGCAGACGGGCACGGAAGTAAGCTTCCCGCACGGCTATGTGCTGACGGTGTCTTACGGTAGGCTGGTCGCACGCCGCACGGATGCGGAGGTGCTTATGGAAAACGGCTCGGAGGATGACATTCTGGCAAGCATGTACAGAGTGCAGCAGATTGACGACACACGCTGCGATATGGCCTCCGGCGACTGTCTGAGCCATCGGTCGGTGCTTGTGACAGTCACCGGCCCGTTGCGAAGCATAGACATACGCCTGAATCTGCCGCTCGATGGCGAAAGTGAGGCTCCGGATGCGCCTGTAAGCCCTCTCGGACGGGATGCGGCACCGGTCAAGCTTCGTACACGCCGCGATGGTGATTTTATAATGCTGAAATCCTCAGGAACGATGATGACAAAGAAGATTCAGGACTTTTTCACGGATTCGAAGATTCCCGCATATCTGCGCGACAGCGTGCCGCTGCTTTGTATGGGCAGGGAAGTGCTGCTGATTTTAGGAGATGATGTGACGGGGCTTCGCACGGGGCTTGAGCGCTCCAGATATACGGGGAACTACAGATAGGAGAGAGAAAAATGCAATACAGCGAGGAAAGTCGTAAGAAAACAATAATACGCACCAGCATTGTCGGGATACTTGCAAATGTAATGCTTGCGCTGTTCAAGGCAGGAGTGGGATTTATCAGTAATTCCATCGCAATCGTGCTGGATGCGGTGAACAACCTCTCGGATGCTCTCAGCTCGGTTATCACCATCGTGGGAGCCAGGGTTGCAGGCAGAGAGCCGGACAAAAAGCATCCCTTTGGGCATGGCAGAGTCGAATATATCAGCGCTCTTGCAATAGGCGGCATAGTTCTTTATGCGGGTGTCACATCGCTGGTTGAATCGGTCAAAAAGATAATTCATCCGGTCACGCCCGATTATGCGATTTCATCGCTTATCATAGTGGCCGCAGCGGTTCTGGTTAAGATAGGACTCGGTCTTTATGTAAAGAGCAGTGGTGAAAGGGTTAATTCGGACTCGCTGATAAACTCGGGAAAGGATGCGCTGCTTGATGCGGTAATATCCGCTGCTACCCTTGCGGCGGCGCTTGTTTTCACCTTTACGGGGATGTCGCTTGAGGCGTACCTGGGCGCGCTGATTTCGCTTGCCATTATAAAGGCAGGTATAGAGATGCTGTCAGAAACGGTTTCAAAGCTTTTGGGCGAGCCGGGGGATATAGAGCTGCTCCAGGGAATAAAGGCGACTGTCAGATCCTTCCCGCAGGTAAAGGGAGCATATGATTTAATCCTTCACAACTATGGGCCGGACACGTATAACGGCTCCGTACACATAGAGGTGGAGGACAGTATCACGGTCAGCGAGCTTGATGAGCTGAACCGTGCAATTGCAATAGAGGTTTATAAAAAGCATAACGTAATCCTTACCGCAATCGGAGTCTATTCAATAGATACAAAGGACCCTGAGGTTAAAAAGCTCAGAGAAGAGATTGCGGGCCGCGTTCTTTCACACGAGCACGCAAAACAGATACACGGCTTTTATTACAATAAAAAAGAGAACTCAATCAGATTTGATGTGGTAATAGGCTTTGACGCTGAAAGCCGCCGCATGGTCTGCGACGAAATCTTAAAGGATCTTCAAAGCGCATATCCGGGCACCCAATTTCAACTGGCAATGGATATAGACTACGGAGAAATCTGCAAAGACGAATAGAGGCAAAAGCCCCCACGCTGTAAGGGGGCTTTTGCATACTTGAAAAATGAGCCAAAATGTGATAAAATCGTAAAGATTGTATTGGGAATTTAAAGAGATAGGAGGATTTACTAATTGAGACGAGTAGCCAGAAATATTAGTGTATACGTGATGATTTTTCTCGTGGTAATCATGATGGCATGGTTTTACCGCGGAGCCCCAACGCCGGAAATAAAGGAACTGAGCCTTGCTGAGTTCACAACAGAGCTTGCGGAAGAGCACGTTTCATCAATAAACGTAAAGGAAGAAAAAGAAAGCAATATCAGGACCGTACAGGGAACTTTGAAAAACGGGGAAGAGTTCATCTGCTATGTTCCGACCTACATAGAGATGAGCTACCTTGACCAGGCTTATCTTTTCCCGCAGATTGAAAGCGGTGTATTAAAGGATTACACATCCGATGCGCCGACATATACACCTTGGTACATCAGTCTGCTGCCGACAGTTCTCATCATAGTGGTTATGGTGGTGTTCTTCATGGTAATCATGAATCAGCAAAACGGCGGCAAGGCGATGCAGTTTGGTAGATCCAAAGCAAGGCTCGCAAAGGATTCCGACCTCAGAAAGGTCACCTTCAATGATGTTGCGGGGCTCGATGAAGAAAAGCAGGAGCTTGAAGAAATCGTCGATTTCCTCAAGAATCCAAAGAAATATAACATGCTCGGCGCGCGCATTCCAAAGGGTATACTGCTCGTAGGCCCTCCGGGAACAGGAAAGACCTACATTTCAAAGGCAACCGCAGGTGAAGCGGGCGTACCGTTTTTCACAATCTCCGGTTCCGATTTTGTGGAAATGTTCGTCGG
>DGGP01000141.1 GCA_002392265.1 Firmicutes bacterium UBA3871
GACCCGGAGCTTTTGACACTAAAGGCTGTCAGTTTAATCAAGGAAAACGAAGTATTCGCGGTGCCGGGCAGCAATCCGCGCGAGTCGGTAGCTTACAAAATCGCTGCCGCGGCCGTGCCGGAGCTGGCGGACAAAGAGCTTATCGCACTGGAAGCACCAATGGTGCGTGATCGCGAGGAAATGCGCAAGGCCCACAGCCATGCTGCAAGGCAGATCGGCGAAGTACTGGACAGCGGGCGGAATGTCGTCTATCTGACGCTTGGCGATGTCTCGATTTACTGCACGTTTACCTACATTAGCCGGCTTCTCGAGGAAGCGGGCTACGAAGTCGAACTCGTGCCGGGCATACCTTCCTTCTGCGCTGCTGCGGCAAAGCTTCACACGCCGCTTGCCGAGTGGGACGAGCCGCTCCACATTGTGCCTGCGCTGCATAATGCGGGGGAAGCTCTGAAGGAGCGTGGAAACTTCGTTCTGATGAAGTCGGGCAGCCACATCGGCGAAATAAAAGTAGCCCTTCGTGAAAAAGGACTTCAGGTTTGCGCAGCCGAAAACTGCGGCATGCCGGGCGAAAAGCTCTATAGGGAGCTTTCCGAAATCCCGGACGATGCCGGATATTTTACGCTTATAATAGCAAAGGGGCTTTAACAGCCTCTTTTTTATTTTGTAAAATACTGGAAGTTATTGCGCAAAAATAAAAATTTTTATCCCCCCATAGGGTATTTTACAACCCCCGGGGGAGCTTGTTCTACCGCTTTATACTGATAAAATATATTTGTATGTAAGTCCCCTTGGGGCGGTAAGTATTATCAGGAGGTATTTGCAATGGCATGTTTTTTAGTTCCTACAGGCGAAGCAATTGTCGCAGCTGTTGTTGGACAGCTTGAGAAAAAGAAAGTTGAAGAAAACAAGGTTGAAGTGGATTCCACAAAGATTCCTTTCACCAGAAAGTTAAAATGGCTCACAAACCTGCTTTGGGGTGGTGCTGTTCTATTAGCGTTTGAACACCTCTGGCATGGAGAAGTCGTTCCATTCCCACCATTTTTAACAGCTATGAACGATCCCGGCGATACTGCCGAAATGTTGCACGAGATGAGCACGGTCGGAGTTACAATGGCCGTTATCATCACAGTGGTTTGGATCGTAATGTGCATCGCAGCAGATGCGATCGCTAAAAGACCTGTTCAAGACCAGGCACATCAGACAATCTAATTTGGGGGAAAAATAAAATGACTTTACTCATAACAGTTTTTGCTGCGATTATCACAACTATCGTTTGGTACAATCGCAAGAATGATAACATGAAGCTTGGCGTGCTGGTGTCAATGTTTTGGGGTGCTTCCCTGATGTGGCTCGGCGATGCAATCTTTGGCTACATGGAAGACGGTGCCGAATATTTCACACCTGCTCTTGAGGATATGGTTAATGATTCGTTCCTCGGTCTTTCGGTTGTAGCTCTCGCCATGATTATCTGGCTCGTAGTTCTTTTAATCAAGGACCCAAAGGGCGTAGTAAGAAAAGCAATCACAAAATAGGCTCATTATAATCACGAAACCTCCGGAATCTATTTCCGGAGGTTTTAATTTTCCCTAGCTGTTCAGTTTTTTCATAATCGAATCATACCCGAGTATGCCCACGAGCTCTTCCCAATCGCATCCAAAATAGCCGTCGATGGTTTCCTTCAGCTCGCTTTCGGACATTTCGACATCCGTTTCATTGTAGTACTCCAAGGTCCCTTCAAAATCTTCGGAGGCCTCAAGCTCTTCTTCCGAAGCTATCCCGTCCCCGTCCAGATCAATAAAGTTTATCGCCTCTACCCAGTAGTCTGTCGCAAGCTCTCCCTCTTCATGCTTTGACATGAAATAAGTGTACCTTATTGCACCTGCCATATCGCTATTCGTGTTACAATATATACCTTCCTCCGGTACATACGAATAACCCGCATTTCCCATCGCACCATACGGCCAGTGATCCATCAGGCAGCGCACCGCCCCATCCTCGTAGGTGAAGAGTGAAACATGAAATCCCGGCAGGTCCGCCACAAGTTCCGGAACTCCGTCCGCATCAGTGTCTACAAGGTCAAACTTGTACTCGTCGTTCTCCGCATGGTATTGCTCTACCACCTGCACATAAGCCTCTTTGTACAGGTCCTCCGGCGACGGCCCTCCCGTCGCAAACCCTACAATTACCAGCACAATCAGCGCCAGTATGAGTATTGCTATCATTATTGGTTTGTTTGCAGTCATTTCTGTTTTCCCCTTTTATATCCTATCCGCTTTATGCGTAAAATTCTGTTTTCCTAAGTGATGTATACGGTTTTCTTGCTCTCGTGGCAGCCGCTGCAGGCAGATCAATTTCCGCAATGAGAAGCGTCTCGCTGTCATCTGCAAGCGCTACTGTTTCACCGTTGTAATCCGATACAATAGATTCGCCCGAAAAGTCCATATTTTCCTCCAGTCCAACCCTGTTGCACATTGCAATGTTCACACTGCTTTGGAATGCCTGAATCTGAACTTCCCATCTGAAAAGTTCTGCCGGCTCCGCCTTTGTATTTGCCGTAGGTATGATGATGAGGTCTGCGCCGCGGAGCGCCTCTGTTCTGACGCTCTCCGGATAGTGTCTGTCAAAGCATACCACGATACCAATCTTTCCTATAGGCGTGTCAAACACCTTAAACCCCTCTTCAGATGGCGTATAGTAGGTCTGCTCGTAGAACATCTCACACTGCGCAATATGAACCATCTTCTGCTTTCCCACAACCTTGCCGCTGTCATCTATAAGCAGGCTCATGTCGTAACGCTTGCCGCCTTCTTCGATGTAGAAGTTCGGTGCAGCATAGATTCCGACCTCTTTGCACAATTCGCACATAGCCGCAATGCGCCTGTCGCTTTCCTTCATGGCATAGGCCGACGCATCGCAATCCTCATACTGCGCGAAAAAAGGTGTAAGCTGTACTTCCGGGAAGCACACCAATTTCGCCCCTTTTTCGGCTGCACTGCGTATAAAATTTATTGATTTTTCAAAGTTCTCGTCCATGTTTTCGGACATTTTCATCTGAGCCAACGCTATTTTCATCTCTTTCTCCTTTCACGCCTTTTTTCAGGCTTTAATTTGTTCTTTTATGTTTTCAACTACCTCAAGATCCGCCGGCAGCCACTTCACGCTGTCAAGCTCGCCTGCCGCAAGCCACTTCGCCGCCTCCGCTTCCTTTAGGACAAGCTCGCCGCACTCGATCTCCGCCCAGAAGCAGTCCATCGACAAGTGGAACTTCGGATAGTCATACTCCACAGTTGTGATGAAGTCGCCCACTCTGATTTCTGCCGTAAGCTCTTCGCGAATCTCACGCACAAGTGCCTCCTGCGGGCTCTCACCGGGTTCGATCTTGCCGCCCGGAAACTCCCACCAGCCCTTGTAATCGCCATACCCTCTGGCCGTGGCAAATATTTTTTCTTTATTATCTCGTGTGCCGCGGATAACCGCAGCAACGACACGGATGGTTTTTAAGTCTGACATAGTAAGCTTTCTCCTTCGGTTTTGTTTATACACCTATAATATACTCGTAAATATCTTCTCTAACAGGTTCAACAAGTTGCCATTCTATCTCAACAGCTGTTTTATCAGTTCCTGTCATAGTAAATTCTCCAGCTCTCCCGCTTGCTACCATAGGTCCAAGGTAGTAAAACTCTTTTGAAATCTTATCGTCCTTGTTTTTCCGCACAAACAGTTCAACTTTAATTCCTCGTTCCTTTGCATGCAGGAAATTTTGCACATCTTCCGAAGAGATACTTCGACCGGATTTTGATATTGCAATCAAAGTGCGATTGTTTGTAAAATGGTCTTCGTATCTTGTTGTTGCGCTAATATCTTCCGCTTTTTCGTAATTAATAAATACCGGAAAAGTTCCTGTCTTTTTGTCATATTTATAACCACCTATATTGAGCGGTACTTCATTATTTTCCCAATTAAGCAATCGGCACACATCTTCGTAAGTATACTTTTGATACAGCACAAAATCCGTATCTCCGTAGGAGTTACTGTAGTCTCTTTCATATCTGCTTATGCCAAAGTCGATCAGTTCTTTTAAGATATCTCTAAATGCACTATTGGCTGCCATTTCCATGAAAGTTTTGGACGGACCGTAGTCCTGCCCTTTCTTTTCTATGAAAACACATTTCTCATAAGTCTTTTTCCCAGAGCCTGCCGGAAACTCGTTTGTTAATACATTTGCTATATTTGTTACCTGATCGGAACTTATACTCTTTCCATATGCCTTTAAGTCATTTGCAAGTGCCCCAAACAGCCCTATATGCCTTCCTCTTGCATAAAATTCAAGCATTCGATTCAGTAATTGCAATTCTTGAATACGCTTCCCACTCGCAAGCTTCTTTGAAACAAATTCAATTACCTTCGCCTCATCATCACTTAGCCTAACCTTGTACTCCGGTTCATACTTAACAAGAAATTTGTAGTATGAACCAAGGCTGCCATTATCGAATATTCTAAGAACATCCATCTCGCCATAATCGTCAAAATCTCTGAGACGCGGGATTCTACCGAGCTTATTCTTCAAGTTTGTATAATTCTCGCGTAGGAGTTTTATGTCGTTGAAGTTTGCATTATCGACCGATGCGAATATACGCTTTCTGCTTATCTCATCAAAATGAATGGTTGACGCCCCCGGTATTACCTTACCGCCCTCAATAATAAACCTCCGAATGTTGTCCTTGTTATATGTTCTATCACCCGAGAGCGCAATAGGAATCATGAAATTATTGTTGTAATTTCCTATAAAATCGAGGATTACAACATATTCTTTCCCTTCTGCTTTGCGCAGGCCTCTCCCCAACTGTTGTATAAACACAATCGGCGACTGCGTTGGGCGAAGCATTAAAACTTGGTTAACCTCAACGATATCAACGCCTTCATTCAAAATCTCTACTGACAGGATATAATCAAGATGCCTTGAATTTTCGGAGTCTTGTCCCTCTTTATCGTCAGCTGCAAGCCGTTCAAAAGCTTCTACTCGTTCCTCTTCAGAAGCGCTGCCGTTCAATGCAATAGTGCGGAATTTTCTACCTGTCGCAGGGTTTACAATCTTATTCAGTTTTTCAGACAAGACCTCTGATTCACGAATGCTGCTACAAAAGATAAGCCCTTTTACTCTTTCCCCGCTATATCCGTAGTAGTTTGCTTGCTCAACTATATGTCGTACGCGTTCATCACTTGTGAGCATGGAGAAGTTC
>DGGP01000089.1 GCA_002392265.1 Firmicutes bacterium UBA3871
TCTGCTGTCTGGCTTGCTACCTGACCGAGATTTTCGCCCGTAATCAGCATCGTCGCGCCCTTTTCCTGCGCCACCTTTTCGGCTATTCGCATCATGAAGCGACGCACCAAAATGGTCGTCTCCTCCTCCGGACAATTCTGCACAATCTGCTCCTGAATCGGCAGCAGATTAATCACATACATATTAAAGCGGCCCACATAGCCCGCAACAAGCCCTGCCAGCTCCTCCACCTTTTCCTGCGCCCTCTCGGACGTATACGGATAGCTGTGGAAGTGCACCGCATCGATAAGCATCCCGCGCTTTGCCATCATCCACGCTGCCACCGGCGAATCTATGCCGCCCGAAAGCAGCACCATTCCCTTGCCGTTCGTTCCCAGCGGAAGCCCTCCAAAGCCGGAAATTTTCTTGTCAAAGACATAGGCTACATCGCGGCGGACATCTACGAAAAGCTCGCAGTCAGGGTTGTGAACGTCTACCGACAGCACCTTGCAGCCCTTCAGCACAATAGCACCGATAGTGCGGCTGATGTCAGGCGACTTGATAGGGAAGTTTTTGTCGGCACGCTTTGTGTCGACCTTGAACGTCTTAATTCCCTTTTCCTTTATGAGATTCATCATATACTCAACGGCAATCGCACCGATTGCTTCGATGTTTTCCTCAGCCTCCAGCGCGGGGCTGATGCTCGCTACGCCGAAAACCTTTGAAATCTCACCGATTATTTGCTGTTTGTCGTATTCCTTGTCGGCTCTTACGAAAATCAGGCCTTCGTTTCTGACCGTTTCGATTCCCATGCCCGGCTGCTCGATTTTCTTTAACCTTTTTCTGATGCGCTCCACAAGCATGCGCTCGAAATAAGGCTTGTTCTGACCCTTTAGTGCGACCTCTCCGCAGCGCACGATAAATATAAGTTTTGTATTAAGTCCTTCGTTCATTTGTTTTTCGCTTGCTCCCGTTTTAAAGCATTTTACGTTAATTTTTTGCTGAATTATGCTATTAAATATTACCTAAAGCTGCCCAGCTTTCTAAATTTTTCAACGGCTGCAGCCACCGCCTCAATTACAGTGTCCATTTCCTCTGCCGTATTAAACTCACTAAAGGAAAATCTGATTGCTCCCTCGACTTCATTCGGCTTTAACCCCATTGCACGCAGCACATGACTGCCGCCCTTTGATGAGTGATTAGATGAGCAGGCAGAGCCTGTCGAAACATAAATCTCGCTCTGCTCGAGTGTGTGGAGAATTACCTCTCCGCGAGTTCCTATAAAGGATATGTTCAGAACCGAGCAGGCACTGTCATGATCCGGAGTATTCACTCTGATAATATCCACCCTGTCTTTGATACCCGATAAGAGCCTCTGTTTTGCGTTCTCCATGGCTTTTGTGCGCCTTTCGAACTCGGAACTGCTTTTTCGAGCAGCGGTACCAAAGCCGATAATAGAAGGTACATTTTCGGTTCCTGAGCGGAAATGCTGTTCCTGTCCTCCTCCGAGCAGAAATGGCTCAATATTAACACCCTTTTTAACATAAAGAGCGCCTATCCCCTTTGGCCCGTGAATCTTGTGAGCCGAAAAGGATGCCATGTCAATGAGATCCATGTTGAATCTGACCTTTCCGAAAGACTGAACCATGTCCGAATGGAACAGTATTCCGGTTCCGTGATCTTTATTGTAAGCCCTGATGCGTCTGCCTATTTCCTCAATCGGCATAATACATCCCGACTCGTTGTTTACCGCCATAATGCTGACCAGAACAGTATCCTCCTTCAGAGCGTCAGCTACCGCATCTGCTGAAACAAAGCCTTCGCCGTCGACGTCGAGGCGGACTATTTCATAGCCTTCGCTCTCCAGACGCTTACACGGCTCAAGAATTGCCGGATGCTCAACCTTTGTGGTGATGATGCGCTTGCCCGTGCGGCGTTTCGCCCTTGCTGTGCCGAAAAGTGCTGTGTTGTCGGATTCTGTGCCGCATGCGGTGAAGTAGACTTCTGCAGGGCTTACACCAATAGCATCGGCAATGTCGGCACGTGCCGCTTTCACGGCCTTTTCGCTTGCGAGTCCTAATCTGTGGAGCGATGATGGATTTCCGAAAGTGTCTGTCATTGCGGAAAGCATCGCGCTGTTTACTTCGTCATATTGGCGCGTTGTCGCGCTGTTATCAAGATATATCAAAGCTTTCTCCTTTAATTTTGGGCCGCTTCGGTTTATGCCGCGTCGGTCACAATGTTTATCCATTTTCTGCTGTAAAGGCGCATATAGCCCATTATACATTTGCCGACCTCCGAGAGGCAGGTGAATGCAACGATTGCAGGCAGGCTCCAGTGCATTACGAGCACACCGAAAAATGCAAGTCCCACCTGAAGTATGTTCATGCTGAAATCGATTTTGAACGCGAAAAGGGTATCGCCGCCGGTACGCATGAATCCGCAAATCATTACATATCCGAGCATTTTCGGAGTAATAGTGAATGCCCAGACCGCAAGTGCCACGTAGAGGAGGTCTATTGTTTCCGGCGTAAAGTTGTAAAACTGTATGATGAACGGCCGAATCAGCAGCATCGCCACCGTCATCAGCACATTTAAAAGCCATGTGATTTTTAGTGAAAGCCGCGCGAAATAGTACGATCTTTCGGTTTCACCGCGCCCGAGGCAGTCGCCTATGATAAAGCCCGTTGCGTTGCCAAGTCCAAAGAATATGCACTGGAAGAAGCACGCCACGACTTCGGTTACGCTGACTACCGCAAGTGACTCGGCGCTGATTTTGCCGTAAGCCATGTACACAAACGACACGCACACTGCCCAGCCCACCTCGGTGCCGCAGGCAGGAAGTGCTAGACGGATTACGTCGCCGAAAAGCTTTCTGTCAAAGCTGAGCAGCTCTTTTATTGAAGCGCGCAGAGGGTGCTCCTTTTGCAGGTAAACGCAGGCAAACATGCCAATAAGCTCCAGGACTCTCGCGATGATTGTGGCATAGCCTGCTCCCTGCACGCCGAGCTCTGGGAATCCGCACTTTCCGTAGATAAGTAACCAGTTAAAGAGCGTGTTTACGCCCAGCGCCGATGCGGAAATAATCGTCGGGAGTACCAGCTTTTGAACGATTCTGCAGTTATAATTGAGGCAGAACGTGATTCCCACCAGAATATATGAATATTTTGCAACCTGAATGTACTGCGTTCCCAGATCTATTACATTTGCATCTTGCGAAAAGAGCCAGATCAA
>DGGP01000152.1 GCA_002392265.1 Firmicutes bacterium UBA3871
ATGGAAAAGCAGATGAAGGCCGAACGAGAAAAGAGAGAAGCAATCCTTACTGCAGAGGGCCAGAAACAGTCGGCGATTACGCTTGCTGAAGGTGAAAAGGAGGCAGCAATCCTTCGCGCGGAGGCAGTAAAGCAGCAGCGCATACGCGAAGCCGAGGGTGAAGCAGAGGCTCTCCTTGCTGTGCAGCGCGCAAAGGCAGAGTCTATCAGGCTTATCAATGAGGCAAATCCGGGAAGCGGCTACATAACGCTCAAATCCTTCGAGGCTGCTGAGAAAATGGCAGACGGCCAGGCGACAAAGATTGTAGTGCCGTCGGATATATCAAACCTTGCTGGAGCAATTTCCGCCATATCGGAAATCGCAAAGAAGTAATTTCGCGGAGGGGTGAGCTAGAATGTCCGGTTTAACTGCAATCATTATAGCTGTTATAAATGCAATTAAGAGGGGTCTTTCACGAATTCATGGACATTTGCACGATGCTTCAATGGCTGATTGTCTTTGTGATGACCGCGAGAACGACTGGCTTGCCAGGCAGATTCGCGAGGAAGCCGCAATCTATAGAAAGGGCTCAATGCTTGATCTCGGCGCAAGCCACGAAAGAGGCTGCGAGGCTGCGTTTATAAAAGAGGCGCATCGTTTGCGCCACTTACGTATTGGTAGAACTAGACCGAAATTTTGATCCAGTTGACTCCAAATGTGGTTTTCGCATTTGGAGTCAACTTTTTTGCAAAAAATTACGGGATTTGGGTGAAAAATTGGCTCTGTATCGGGAAAATAGTTGCCTCCAAAATGCATTTTTAAATGTGGAGTCAACTGTGAAGAGGTTTTCCAATGTAACTATTCCGAAAAAGGTTGCCTCCAAAATTAAAAATCGAATTTGGAGTCAACTCGGAAGGTTTTTATGCGGTTTTGTTCGCAAGCAGACCGTATTTCTGTCTGATTTTGCCTTGCTTTTTCTAAAGAATTATTGTAATATATTCAGTGTTTGGTGCTTCCGTGGCTCAGTTGGCAGAGCAGCGCATTCGTAACGCGCAGGTCGCCGGTTCGATCCCGGCCGGGAGCTCCATTTTTTTATAGTGTTTGTAGTGTTTATAGTTGTAATGCAGGGTAATGCAGGGTAATGCAGAAAAAGAGGTAAGTCTATGGTTATTTATTTTTCAGGGACAGGCAACAGCAAATATGTGGCAGAGTTCTTTGCGGAAAAGCTTTGTGACGAAGCAACAGATGCAGGATCGTACATAAAAAACGAAGAGCTGGGCATATTCAGCTCAAACAAGCCTTATATCTTTGTCGCACCGACATACTGCTGGCGAATTCCGCATATCTTCAGAGACTTTCTGGAGCATTCCGTTTTCGAAAAAGTGGGAGAGGCTGCGGAAAAGGCTTACTTTGTTATGACCTGCGGCAGTGACATAGGCTGCGCCGGGAAATATAATGAAAGGCTTTGCAAAAAGATGGGGCTTACTTATATGGGGACGCTCGAGGTTGTTATGCCCGAAAACTATATTGCGATGTTTCCGGTACCGGAAAATGATGAGGCAGATATAATAATAAATGCTGCAACACAGACCATAGAGGGCGGCATCAGAATTGTACAAGGCGAGCGCAAATTTCCTGTGGCACACAACGATATTATCAGCAGCCTCAAATCAGGGCCTGTGAACCCGCTGTTTTACAACTTTGCGGTAAAAGCAAAGCCGTTTTATGCAACGGATGCCTGCATAGGCTGCGGAAAGTGTGCAGAATCGTGCGTGCTGAATAATATTGAGCTCGGTGCTGATGATAAGCCGATTTGGGGTGATTACTGTACGCATTGTATGGCATGCATATGCGGATGTCCTACAAAGGCTATAGAGTACGGCAAAAAAAGTCAGGGCAAACCTCGCTATACCTTCCCGGATGGTGAAAGATAGGAAACAGTGCAAAAGCTGATAAACGGCAAAAATAAAAAACTTGGATGTACTTTCAAAAGTACATCCAAGTTTTTTGCTGGTCGGGACTACAGGATTCGAACCTGCGGCCTATTACTCCCGAAGCAATCGCGCTACCAAGCTGCGCCAAGTCCCGCCGAAATCCCAGCAAAAAAAAGTATAGCAATGCAATTCATAAATGTCAATACAAAAATGGGACTTGATGATACAGGCAGATTTAACATATCAAATTATTTTTTACGGGCAAAAGGAATATTTCCGAACTTTTATCAGCGACTCCAACAGCAATGTTCGCCAAACAACGAACATTTACAAAAAACAAGAGGAAATTTGCCCTAAAAATTCGTAAAAAACCTTTACCGTCTTTTTGCGAGTGCTATAATGATACTGTGCTCGGAAGATTACGCACGATTTTCCGGGAAACGAAATAACGATAATGTGTTAAGGCACAATGAAAGGAAAACAAAATGAAAAAGATTCTTTCTTTATTACTTGTACTCGCAATGGTATTCTGCTTCGCAGCTTGCGGAGATACCGCAGCTCCTGCAGACGATGCAAACGATGTAGCTGTTAAGGTTGGTTACATCTTCATCGGTTCCATCAATGACGGTGGTTTCACTCAGGGAATGTATGAAGGCGCTGTAGCTTCAAAGGAGCACTTCGCAGGCCAGATGGATTTCATCTACAGAGAGAACGTATCCGAGGATACTCAGGAAGTTAAGTCAACAGCTCTCAACATGATCGACGAAGGCTGCAACGTAATTATCGCTTGCTCATTCGGCTTCGGCGATGCTATGAACGAGCTCTCAGCTGAATATCCTGACATCTACTTCCTCCACTTCTCCGGAGCAATGAAGAACGATACAAACTTCGATAACTGGTTCGGTTCAATGGAACAGGCAAGATACCTCACAGGTATGGCAGCAGCTGCAGCTACTCAGACTAACGTTCTCGGTTATGTAGCAGCATTCCCTTACACTGAAGTACAGATCGGTATCAACGCATTCACACTCGGCGCACAGGCTGTAAATCCTGACGTTGAAGTAAAGGTTGTATATATCAACACTTGGGGCGATGCAGAAAAGGAAAAGACCGGCGCTGAAACTCTTCTGAATGCAGGCGCAGACGTTATCTGCTATCACGCTGACACTACTGCTTCCCAGCTTGCAGCTGCAGAAGCAAACGCATACGTAATCGGCTGGAACTATCCAAAGAACGATGCAGGTGAATATTACCTCACAGCTGCTTACTGGAGACCTGAAATGTACTACAACTACGCTCTTCAGAGCATCATCGACGGTACATTCACTCCTGAATCCTACTACGGCACAATGGCTGACGGCCTCATCAACATCGATGAAGTATCCGACGTAGTTCCGCAGGATGTAAGAGACAGAATCGCTGACGTACAGGCACAGATGATGGCAGGCGAGTTCAACGTATTCGAAGGCCCTATCTACTATGCTGACGGTTCGGTTCTTTGCGAAGAAGGTCAGGTTCTCGACAGAGCCGGCATCTGGAGCATCAACCAGGAAATCAAGGGTGTTTCCGCAATCTAACAGAAATTAGGCTTAGTACAAACTATACATCATGCAGCCCGGGGACGCTGTCAGCGTCCCCTGACTGTGTTTTTTGGAGGAATTATCTATAAATGGCAGATATGGTAAAGCTTGCTATCGAAATGAAACATATAAGCAAGGTCTTCGGTGACGTTGTCGCTAATGATGATGTTAATCTGCAGGTTATGCCCGGGGAAGTTCATGCACTTCTCGGAGAAAACGGTGCCGGAAAAACCACGCTTATGAATATGCTGTCGGGTATATATACTCCTGACACAGGTGAGATATTAATTAACGGAGAACCTGTAACATTTCACAGCCCGGGAGATTCTATACGCCTCGGGATAGGAATGATACACCAACACTTCAAGCTGGTTGACGTTATGACGGCAAAGGATAATATCGTCATAGGTCAGAAAACAAGTTTATTTACAAAGGGAAAGGAGCTCAGCCGCAAGGTGCGCGAGCTTTCGGACCGCTATGGTCTCGATATCGACCCCGATAAAAAGGTTTATGAAATGTCCGTCGGCGAAAAGCAGACTCTTGAAATTATCAAGGTCCTCTATCGCGGCGCTAATATATTGATTTTGGACGAGCCTACAGCTGTTCTGACACCTCAGGAAATCAAAAAGCTCTTCAAGGTTATACGTAACATGAAGGAGCAGGGCTGCGCAATCGTCATAATCACGCACAAATTAAACGAGGTAATGGAAATTTCCGACCGTGTAACGGTACTTCGCAAGGGAAAGTCCATTGACACCGTCGTTACAAAGGATGTAAACATTCCAAAGCTCATCGAAATGATGGTAGGTCAGAAGGTAGAGCTTTCAATCGAAAAGAAAAAGTATGATGCCGGCGAAAAGAATGCCATTCTCAGAGTGGACGGTCTGACAGTAAAGAACGACGAAGGCAAGAACATGCTCAGCGATGTAACCTTTGATCTGAACACCCATGAAATACTCGGTGTTGCGGGTGTTGCCAACTCGGGACAGAAGGAGCTTTGCGAATCCATCGCGGGACTTGTTAAAACAGACAAAGGCCGTATCTTTTTTGAAGATGAAAATATCGTCGGCAAAACGCCGAGAGATATCATAAAGCTGGGTATTCGTATGGGCTTTATTCCTGAGGACAGACTCGGAATGGGACTGGTTGCCGGCATGGATATCGTACACAATATGATATTAAAGGATTATCAGAATCAGCCGGGAATAATTCTTCATCGCGGGCCTTGCACAGAGCAGGCTCAGAAAATCGTAGATTCGCTCGACATAATGACGCCGAGCATATATACACCTGTAAAAAAGCTGTCCGGAGGTAATATCCAGAAGGTGCTTCTCGGACGTGAAATAGACTCTGCTCCAAAGGTGCTGATTACCGCTTATGCCGTAAGAGGTCTCGACATCGGTGCATCCTACAAGATTTACGACCTTTTGAACGAGCAAAAGGCAAAGGGCGTAGGAGTTCTCTTTGTAGGAGAAGATTTGGATGTGCTTATGGATTTATGCGACCGAATTGTGGTATTATGTCACGGTGAGGTTATCGGCATAGTCGATCCTGACGAAGTAACAAAGGAAGACATTGGTCTTTTGATGACAGGTCAGAGGCTTGAAGGCACATCTGATGAAAACACCGAGAAAGGAGGAGAGGCATAATGCGATTCAGAATTACAAAGCGCGGCGACATACCGCACAAACAGGAAATGCTGATCAGGATTATTGCTATCTGCCTTTCCATAGTTTTTGCGGGTGTTATTCTCCTCGCTTTCGGACTTAATCCGGTTAATATTTTTTCAACAATAATCAAGGGCTCGGTAGGATCGCAGATTCGTATCCAGCAGACAGCAATGCGCTGCATTCCGCTGCTGATTACTTCACTGGGAATTATCGTTGCTTTCAAGATGAAGTTCTGGAACATCGGAGCCGAAGGTCAGATAACCATGGGCGCATTCGGTGCGACATGGGTAGCACTAAACCTTTCCGAGTCGCTGCCTATGCCTGTAATGCTGCTTTTGATGATGATTGCAGCAACCGTATGTGGCGGCATTTGGGCGTTTATCCCGGCTATTTTCAAGGCAAAGATGGGTACAAACGAAACCATTTTTACCCTGATGATGAATTACATAGCCATTAAATTTGTAACCTATCTGCAGTACGGGCCTTGGATGGACCCAAGTCAGGGCGGCTTCCCAAAGATAGCAAAGTTCCCGGCAAATGCAGTTCTTCCTTCCGTTTTAGGAGTCAATATCGGATGGATATTTGCGATTATTTTTGTAGTTTTGGTATATCTTTTCATGAACCATACCAAAAAAGGTTACGAAATCGCAGTAGTCGGTGAATCGGTAGAAACAGCCAGATATGCCGGAATGAACATCAGCCGCATCATCATCGTTTCAACCATAATATCAGGCGGCCTTTGCGGTATAGCAGGCATGATTCAGGCGAGCGCCATAGAAAAGACGCTTATCGCGAATATCGCAGGCGGATACGGTTTTACCGCAATCATTCCTGCATGGCTTTCGAGGCTTAATGCAGTAACATGCTTCTTTGTATGCGTTGCATTCGCAATGCTTATTCAGGGCGGTACATATCTTCAGGTGTCGCTGGGCATCTCAAGCGCGGTGGCCTCTGTGGTACAGGGTCTGATTCTGTTCTTCGTGCTTGGAAGTGAGTTCTTCCTGCAGTACAAGGTCAGCTTCAGCAAGAACGTAAAGGAGGTGGCGTAGTATGATTACTTTCCTCGCAGCCTGCGTTGTTGCCAGCATTCCGCTTCTCTTTGCCACAGTCGGTGAGCTTATCACGGAAAAGGCGGGAAACACCAACCTTGGCGTAGAAGGTATGATGCTGATGGGCGCAGTTATGGCCTTTGTAACATCGTACAACACCGGCAGTGCACTGCTTACTGTAGTAGTGGCAATTGTCGCCGGCGCGGTCGGCGCACTGCTTTATGCGTTCCTCACAATCTCGCTTCGCGCAAATCAGATTGTAACAGGATTAACGCTCACAATTTTCGGCACGGGCTTTGCAAAATTCGTCGGACAGCCATATCTGGGCAAGGGAGTTCCGACTGAAGTAACGGTAGTTTTTGCAAAGAAACCAATTCCGCTATTGTCAGATATCCCTGCATTTGGTAAAATCTTTTTTAACCAGGATATTTTTGTTTACTTCGCTTATATCATGTGTATCGTGTTTGCGATATATATGTATCGCACCAGAATGGGCGTGAATCTCAAAGCGGTAGGCGAAAATACTGCGGCAGCAGATGCAAGCGGTATCAACGTAATGCTTTACAAATATGTGCACGTGCTTATCGGCGGTGCGCTGTGCGGACTTGGCGGAGCCTATCTTTCGATAGTTCGTGTGCCTCTTTGGCAGGAAGACATCGTAAACGGAAGAGGATGGATCGCGGTTGCGCTCGTTATCTTCGTAGCATGGAATCCTATTAAAGCATTCTTTGGTGCAATCATATTCGGCGGACTTTCAATTCTGGGCATGCAGCTCCAGGTAATGGGAGTTTCGTTCTCGCAGTACATTTTCGATATGGTACCTTATGTTTGCACAATCCTCATTGTAATTTTCTCGACCAGCCAGAAGAGAAAAGAGGGACAGGCACCTGCTGACCTTTCAAATAACTATTTCCGTGAAGAGAGATAAAAAAGGTTATGGGTAGGATAATCAAAATAATTTTATCATGGTTTTTAGTTATAGCAGTCCCGGTGGTTTCACTGGGGCTTGCTTGCAATGCGCTGATTCGCCTGCCGGACATTTATCAGTACACGATGAACGAAACGCAAGTGTTAAAGCATTTTAATGCCGGCGGTCAGGAGGAAAGCGTTGCCAAAAGCATTTCGACTTATATGCAGCACAGGGCAGATGAGCTTCAGTATCAGTATGATGAAGAGGACGAGATGTCGCTGCTGTTTTCACGGGATGAGCAGAACCTGATGGAAATGCTGCGAACCAGGGCGGATATCTGGGGGATAGTGTTTGTAGGGCTGCTGATTCTTTCAGTAGTCAGCCTGATAGTTTTGACTAAAGGGGAACATTATGAGATAATACGAATAAGAATAAAAATTGCCATATCGCTGTTTGTAGTGATGATACTTACAATTGCCATTGTAATACTGATTCCCGATATGTGGATTTTTGCTTCGAACAGGCTCATCGGCGGCCTGGACGAGGAGCAGCTCCTGAGGCTTCTGTTTTCGGCAGATTTTTTCCGCATGTACGGCATAGCTTCCGCAGTCGGGGGCTCGGTAATAATGGGTATAATTTCGTATATTGTGCTAAAGTACATAAAGCCAAAAACTATCTTTTGGTAGGAAGGAGGTAAGCATGCCTAAAGCAGATTTCCATATTCATACGACCATGTCAGATGGTGCGCTTACCCCGACGGAGATAGTAAAAAAGTACAAAAATGAAGAATACGACATCATTGCGATAACTGACCACGACGGAATTGACGGCGTCAGGGAAGCCCAAATCGCCGGAGAAGCCCTCGAGATTCAGGTAATCGGCGGTATCGAATTCTCAACATGCATCAGAGGCAAAGATCTCCGTAATTGGGGTATGGACTATCACGGGAAAAGAGGCCTTGATATGACAGGGCCGGAGCCTGACGAGTTTGGGCTGGTAAAGTCGACCGACGACGAGGTTGGAGTTCACCTGCTCGGTTATTACTTTGATCCGGACGACAAAAGGCTTGCTGCGACTCTCGAAAAAATCAGAGAATGCCGCTATGACAGAAATATGCGTCTGATCGAGGCACTGCGCAAAATGGGCTGCGAG
>DGGP01000144.1 GCA_002392265.1 Firmicutes bacterium UBA3871
TACGGCGTGTCGCTGATCATCAGCCCGTTCAATTTCCCGTTCCTGCTTGCGCTTGGACCGCTTGCGGCAGCGATTGCCGGCGGAAATACCGCGGTGCTCAAGGCAAGCTCCAAATCAGTCCGCAGCACTGCTTTATTAAAGAAGATGATGCAGGAGACCTTCCCTGCGGAATATGTGACAGTGATTGATGGGGGACACGAAACCGCGGATCTCTGTCTTGCGCAGGGTTTTGACAAGATTTTCTACACCGGATCGCCGAGAGTCGGCGTACACATCATGGAAATGGCCGCAAAGAACCTGACGCCGGTTGCTCTCGAGCTCGGCGGCGAAAACGGCAACTGGTGCGTAATCAGAAAGGACGCAGACCTGAAGGATGCGGCCCGTAAGATAGCGTTCTTCAAGATGTGCAACTCCGGACAGATATGCATAAACATCAACCAGATTGCGGTAGCCGAGGAGGTTGCAGACGAGCTGGTTAAAGAATTGAAGGCGGCCATCACAAAGCAGATAGGCGAAAATGCACTCGAAAATCCGGAATATCCAAAGCTGATTTCGGGCGATGCCTACAGGAAGTGCGCCGAGGAAGCCGAGCTTTACAGGGACCGCATCGTTTGCGGAGGCTACGGTAATGCAGAGACCCACCAGTACGCACCGACAATCATCTATCCTGTCGGCGCAGATGAGCCTATAGTAAATCACGAGCTGTTCTGCCCGCTCCTGCCGATTGTAACCTACAAGGATGCCGAAATCGACGCCATGATGGATATTATCGCAAGCCGCGAGCACGGGCTGGCGTTTTACGTATTTACAAAGGATATGGCCTGGGCAAACCGCGTTATGTCTACGCAGCAGTATGGCGGCGGCTGCATCAACGAGGTGTGTCTGCATCTGATGGTAAAGGGCGCACCGTTTAACGGCACCGGACATTCCGGCATGGGCGCTTACCACGGAATATGGGGATTCAGAGAGTTTACGCATCCGCAGACAGTGTTAAAGGGGAAAACACGTTTCAATTTAACGCTTCGTGAGCACCCTTACAGCGGAAAAGAAAACGAGTTTAAAATAAAGGCGTTAAAGCTTTTCATGAGATAAACCCGAATAAACTTAAAAAAACAGCACTTTGTCCTTGCTTTTAGCCGGAGAAAGTGCTATTTTTATAAAGTAAAGATGAATATGCGTGGATGAAGTTTGCCGAAGATTCACGGCCGAGCTGCGGCGAGGCCGGGAAACCGAAGGAGCAAGGTCTGCGAGCCGGGGCCGGCAGCATTCCGAAACTTTCAGGTCATATACAGCAAACGGACACACCTCTGGAGAGAGTGCTAAAAGGCGCCACCGAAGAAGAAAAGCTCGTTAGAGTTGAAACTTTCAGGCAAAAAGGACAGAGATATCTTGGCTTGGAGCGAGGGTATTTTTTGTATGATTTTCTTTAAGGGAATAGGCTGTCTTGTTATAGCACTTATTTTATTTAGTTTATTTTCCATGAAAGCGCCAAAGGGCAGCGAGGCGATGAGCGGCCTTGCAGGTGCCGCTGTGGCGACCTTTCTGGTCGAAGCTTTATACGGCTGCGTGGGCGGTGATGTTGCGGGAATAGCCTTCCTGGCACAGATTGGTGAGTCCAGCGGCTCGATGGGAGGCGTTGCGGCAGCAATTCTGGTGCCGCTTATGATGGGAGCAAATCCGGTATTCGCGGTTGTTGCGGGCGCAGCAGTCGGCGGATACGGCATTCTGCCGGGATTTCTGGCCGGCTATGCGGTATACTTCCTGAGCCTGCTTATCAAAAAATATGTGCCTGCCGGCGTTGATGTCATAGCCGGCGCGCTGGTGATAGCAATAGCGGCACGCGGCATTGCAGCGGTAACTTCTCCGTTTGTGACTGAAATAATCGCAAACATCGGAGATTCAATCATCGTAGCGACCGAGCAGAGCCCGATTGTTATGGGCTTTATCCTCGGCGGAATTATGAAGATGGTCTGCACTTCGCCGCTTTCGGCAATGGCGCTGACTGCAATGCTGAATCTGACAGGCCTTCCGATGGGCATAGCTTCTATCGCATGCTTTGGCGGCGCGTTCTCAGACGGAACAGTCTTTGCAAGACTCGGGCTCGGACGTGGCGGCCAGGTTGCGGCAGTTATGATGGAACCGCTGACACAAGCAGACATCGTCACAAAGAATCCGCTGCCTCTCTACAGCAGCAACTTCATCGGCGGTGGGCTTTCGGGCATCGTAGCGGTAGCCTTTGGAATTATCAGTAACGCACCCGGCACTTCCAGCCCGATTCCGGGCATGCTGGTGCCTTTCGCGTTCAACCCTGCAACCACAGTTTTGATGGCCCTCGGATGCGCTGCACTTTGCGGTGTGGTTGCCGGTTTTGCGGGCTCCGCATTCTATAGCAAAACAGCGATAGGCCGCAAGCTTTGGGCTCGCACCGGCGGAAATGTGTCGGGCGCAGAAGCAGGTGCAGTTGCAGCTACAGGTGTAGAAAAAAGCGCTCCGGTGCGCGAAACGGTAGAAGTGGTAAAGGTCACTTCGAACGCAGCGCGTTAGAGCGCGTTAGACAATAAAGATTTTACAGCACTTCGCGGACAATTCGCAGAGTGTTTCCGCAGCAGATTTTCTCGAGATCGTCTGCGCGATATTTCTTTTCAAGCTCATTTACGAGCAGATCCATCATGCCGTAGTTTGCAACCTCGAGCGGGCATATGATTCCGTCATAGTCAGTACCGATTCCGACGCTTTCAATACCGGCCTTGTCCACCATGTAGTCGATGTTCCTTACGATATCCGCGACATCGGTGTGCGAATCGACTCCTGTGAGGAACTCCGAATCGAAGTTTACACCAACAACGCCGCCTTTTTCGCCGAGCGTTTTGAGCTGGTCGTCCGTCAGATTGCGGGACACGTTGCTGAGTGCTCTTGCGCAGGAATGCGAAGCTACGAAAGGCTTTTTGCTGTAGCGGGCCACATCGTAAAAGCCGCCTTCGTTGAGGTGCGACACATCAACGATGATGCCCTTTTTGTTCATATACTCCACGGCTTCGATTCCGAAAGGCTTTAAGCCCTTCTTGTGGATTTCGTTATCCATACTGTTCGGATAAGCCAGGGTGTTTTCATGATTCCAAATGAGCGTCATAAGTCGCACACCCTTCTCGTAGACCTCGTCGATGACCGAAAGGTCGCCCTCGAGCAGAGTGGAATCCTCTATTGTGAGAACGGCGGAAAGCTTGCCCGCCTTTTCATTATCCAGAATATCCTGATAGGACAGCGCCGGTAAAATAAGGTCGCTGTTCTTTTTCATTTCGGATACATAGCGGTCGTAGAGGAGGTAAAACAGCTCCTTAGGTGTACCCTTAACCCCGTATTCTGCAGCGTCCGCCTCGGTAGGAATCCAGAGTGCAAAGAACTGTCCGAGAGCCCCGCCCTTTTTTAGCTTCATCAGGTCAATGTGCAGATCGTTTTCACGAAGCCCGCAATCTTTTACGAGGCATTCCAATATTGTGTCACAATGCATATCTAAAATTTTCATTGCTTACCTCCTGACATTCTGTCGGTTTATGCTGTACTTTTTATACAAAAACCTTACTATTGATTTTTGCAAAAGTCAAGCAGGCTGTTGCCTTTGACGATTTGACAGAGAGGGGTTGAAAGATAGGGATTAAAAGTGCAGTAATGCACTTTTTTTTTATTACGCTTACTGATATAATATAAGCTGTGAAAAAATGTTCGGAAAGAAAGGCAAGGATAAATGGCTGAAGATTTTTACTGTGCACAGGGCTGCAGCGGCTGCTCACACGGAAAGCCGATGTTCAGGCTCGAGCGCGTAAAGCCTACGCATGAAAACTACAAAGAACTCTATGATATGTTCTATCACTACGGCCTAAAGCCGTTTGGCATGAAGGAAAACGGCGAAGGAGACGGTTATGAGATCGTTGCGGCATTCGAGATGAAGTCGATTCAGAGCCGCAGAAGCTGCCCTGCCGGTGTTACCACTCCGGAAAAGGAAGCTGCCGGGCCGATTGAAAAGCTTTGCGGCGGTATGACGCTTACACGGCATGAAGGCGAGTACTTCATCGGCGGCGTGGCGCTGATCGAGGA
>DGGP01000129.1 GCA_002392265.1 Firmicutes bacterium UBA3871
CCCAGCTGAGCTAATGCCCCATTTTGGTGCGTCCGATGGGGCTCGAACCCACGGCCTTTCGCTTCGGAGGCGAACACTCTATCCAACTGAGCTACGGACGCATATTACTGTTAGATTATATCAAAAACCAGGGCTTTTGCGCAAGGCGAATTTAGGGACAGGCACCAAAGTGGAAAAAATTCCACTTTGGTGCCTGTCCCCAGATTAGATGTGGTATAATGGGGCGAGGAGGAAAAGGGATATATTAAAATGATCGAGGGACATATCAAACGAAGTATATTGTTGTTTGCTCTACCCATATTTTTAGGGCAGCTGATGCAGCAGCTTTACAATATAGCGGATTCGATTATAGTAGGAAAATGCATAAATGCGGTTGCGCTTGCTGCAGTCAGTGCGACAGGCAGCCTGATATTTCTTTTCACGGGCTTTGTTCAAGGCTTGTTTGTCGGAATGGGCGTAATCATAGGCATCCGATTTGGAGCCGGAGATTACAAGGCACTTTCCAAAGCAGCTCACACAGGAGTTGCGTTTGGCTTTATAGCGGGCTTTGCGATGACTGTTGCGGGAGTAGCGCTTACGCCATGGGTACTGGAGCTGATGGGAACGCCGGATGATGTTATGGGAGATGCGGTTTTGTACCTTCGTATATTCTTCATCGGCGGAATCTTTAGCGTCGTATACAACACCTGCTGCGGAGTTTTCCAGGCTGTCGGCGATAGCAGGCATCCTCTCTATTATTTGGTTATCAGTTCGCTTCTGAACATTGCACTTGACATGCTGTTTATCATGGTGCTGGGTATCGGCATCGCAGGAGCGGCAATTGCGACGGTTATTGCGCAGCTTGTAGCAGCACTCCTCGCATTTACAAAGCTTTTGAGGGTAGACGGGCCAGATCGGATAAGTATTAAAGAAATAAAGATAGATGTAAGCATGCTGAAAGACGAACTGGCGCTTGGCATTCCTTCGGGAATACAAAACTCGGTCATCTCACTTGCAAACGTCATCGTCCAGGCGAACATCAACGCCTTTGATTCGCTTGCCATGGCGGGCTGTGGATCTTATTCAAAGCTTGAGGGCTTTGCGTTCCTGCCGATAGTCAGCTTTGCTATGGCGCTTACTACTTTTGTAAGCCAGAATATCGGAGCGAGACAGTATGACAGGGCCAGGTCGGGTGCGCGGTTTGGCATATTAAGCGGTGTCATCGGAGCTGAGATAATAGGGGCGATAATGTTCATCTTTGCGCCGTTTTTCATCTCATTCTTTTCGGACGATCCGGAGGTAATTGCCTTTGGTGTAAAGCAGGCCCACGTGGAGTGCTTGTTCTACTGCCTGCTCTCGTACAATCATACGATGGCGGGAGTGCTGCGCGGTGCGGGAAAGACAAAGGTGCCGATGGCAGTCATGCTTATCTGCTGGTGCCTGATCCGTATAACGTACATAACGGTTGCGGTAAGGCTGGTGCCGGTTATAACGACGATATTCATCGCTTATCCTCTGACATGGAGCCTCAGCGCAATATTATTCACGATTTATTATTTGAAGGTTAAAGTCCTTCGAAACCCAAGGGAGAACGTTAAAATATGAGGAAAAAGAAAAGCATAAAATCAATATTGTTACTTCTGCTTGCAGCCATTGTTATAGCAGTAATGCTGCTTCCTGCGGAAGATGAAGACAAAGCCGCAAGCGGCTCAACCTACGGCCGGGGCAGCACAGAGGCGAGCGCGGAAAAGTTCTGGAGCAGCGCAGTTCGCGATCCCCAGGTGGTGTTAAAGGGTAACGGCGAAGATACAGTAACAATTCTGGTCTATATGAATGGATCGGATCTTGAAACCGAAGACGGGCAGGCGAGCGTAGACCTCGAAGAAATGGTTGCTGCCGGCCAGTCGGACAAGGTAAACATTCTTGTGGAGACGCTGGGCACAAAGCAGTGGAACTCCAAATACAATATATCTTCAAAGGAAACGCAGATTCATAAAGTGGGAAAGGATGGCCTGACAACGGTCAGCACCGGAATGGGACAGCTTGACTGCACCAAAGAAGAGACCTTGCGGGATTTCATAAAGTGGGGTGCAAAGAACTATCCTGCGGACAGGTACATACTGCTGCTTTGGGACCACGGTGGCGGGCCGGTATACGGCTTTGGCTCGGATGAGTTCAGGTCCGAAGACGAAGCGCTTACCATAGACGAGATTCAGAGAGCGCTTGCAGGCGGAGGAGTGTATTTCGACTTTATAGGGATGGACTGCTGCATCATGGGATGCCTTGAGGTCTGCTGTGCTTGCTACGACTATTGTGACTACATGGTTCTGTCGGAAGACTTTGAGTCGGGGCTTGGCTGGGACTACACCCCTTGGCTGCGCAGCCTTTACAAGGATTCTTCAATCAGCACTCCCGAACTGGGAAAGATTATCGTTGAGTCGATGGTAAAGGCAAATCGGATAGACACAAACGGTGACGATGCAATCCTTGCGCTTGTGGATGTGGGATGCACAAAGCTGGTCTACACGGCGTGGAAGGATTTTGCCTATGCAAATGAAGATGTGCTGCTCGGAAAGAACTACAGCCGCGCGGTACAGCCGAGAGGCAAAGCCCTGAAGAGCATGATTCGCGGCGAAAAGGGAATGTTCTCCGATTTCTTTGACCTGCTGGGAACGGACGATTATACGATAGCGGATTATTATATTACGGATATAATGGAGGTTGCTTCGAGCATCAAATCGGATGAAAGCGATGCGCTCAGGGCAGCTCTCGACCAGATGATAGTCCACATGAACGCCTGCGGCGCAGACTCCGGAATGACAGGACTTGCTGTCAGTCTGCCTTATGGTGACAGTGAGTTCTATGCGGATATGGCGAGAATTTTCCTTAACTGCGGCTTTGACCAGCCTTATGTGGCTTGGCTGAACAAGTTCACGACGGCAGACGGCTATTCGGACTTTTACGATTATGGCAGCTGGGATGCCGAGTGGGACGGCTGGGACAGCTACGATGCTTACGAGGACTGGGACTGGAACGAGTGGGATTACTATGACGATTCTTCCTACTGGGAGGACAGCGAGTATTACTGGGAATCCGAAGATTACTGCTATGACTGTAGCGGCGATGACTGGTACTACTGTAATGATTGGGATTACGATGATTGGGACTACGATGAATGGGATTATGACAACTGGGATTATGACGACTGGTATGACTATGATTGGTACTAAAGGAGGCCCGAAATATGTACACCAACTTTGATCTCGGAATAGAGGGCAGAAAGATAACGGGCTACCACTGGGCGATTGAAAACCCAAAGAAAGTGGTAGTGCTGATTCACGGAATCGGAGAGCATGCAGGCAGATATAACCGCATGGCAAGCTACTTTGCAAAGGCAGGCATAGCGCTTGTCAGCATGGACTTGCGCGGACACGGCAGGTCTGACGGAGTCAGGGGTCACACGGCGCCGAGGGTAGAGGTTCTTTCCGATATCGACAAGCTGATAGAGTATGCGCAGGAGGCTTATCCGGGCCTGCCGCTGATTCTCTACGGTCATAGCATGGGCGGAAATCTGGTGCTTGACTACCGCAGGAGGGGAAAGCTTTCCGGGGTACCTGACGGCTATATAATATCGGCCCCTTGGGTGAAGCTGGCAAACGATTTTCCAAAGCCGGTCGTTGGCATAATACGCTTTTTGTCAAGGATATGCCCGCAGATGAGAGTGAGTTCGTCCTGTGACGAGGGACTTCTTGGAAATCCCGATTCGGTAAGGCCGTATAATGACGATCCGATGGTTCACGGAAGCATCACGCTGCTGTGTGCGGCAGAGTGCTATATGATAGGCGAGCAGCTTTTTGAGGGAGCTTTGCACGGAAGAGATGCAGCAGGCGTTCCCGATGCGGGGACGAAAAAGCCGACGCTGCTGATGCACGGAAGCGCAGATCGCATCTGCTCTGTCGAGGGCAGCAGGCAGATTGCCGCAATGGAGCCGGACATAACTTATGTTGAGTGGGAAGGGTACTTCCACGAAATACACAACGGAAATAAAACCGAAACAGGCGAGGCAGCAATACTCCGCGCCATAGATTTCATTTCCAATCTGGGGACAGGCACCAAATTGGAAAAATAGCGAATTTGGGGACAGGCACCAAATTAGAAAAAAGGCGAATTCGGGGACAGGTTCTAGAGCGTGACCTGTCCCTAAAATGGAAAAAAGGCGAATTTGGGGCCTGTCCCCAGATTGGAAAAGGAGAGCGGAATGAACGAGGAAAAGAAAACATACAAAACAGATGTAATGGATCCGAGCTGGACTGAAGAAGAGGCTCGCGAACGAGTAATGAAAAAAGAGGCCGAAAACAGAGGCATGTTCAAGAAGTTTGCAATTTATATTGCGGTCTTCTTTATCGTTGTTGCGGCTATAATAGTTAAGTTTAATATGTAGCTTTTATATCATTAGATTTTTTATTTGTTTGCGGTTTTACAGCAGATTACAAAAGGGCATGAAAAAACGAAGGAGCCTGTCCCGGCGCAGAATGCACCGGGGAGGGTTCTTTTTTTGTAATAAAATACAAAGCGGGGAAAATCCAATGCAAAATTGAATGAATTGTAGATACAATTACATAATTATTCAAGGTAAAGTTTTAAACAGATAAAGCAGAAAAGCGCCGTTTGAAATATCGCCATTTGGTCGCACTTTAGCTCGTGAAAGTGATAACGGTCTATCGTGACTACATCAAAAACATTGAAATTCTCAAATCTATTGGCCTTTAATTTGTAAAAATCGCTTTACAATAAAAACTTCTTTGCTATAATGTATTTTGGAAAGTCGGAACAAGATGTGTTGCATAAATATACACATCAGCAAAATAATTATGCATAGTGACATCCCCGAATTTCCTTGGTATGTTATTTTTTATCGAAACATTAAAATAAAGAAACGGAGAGAAAAATATGGCAGTAATTATCAACGGTAAGAACCTTACCATCGAACAGGTTATCGCAGTTTGCAGACACGGCGAAAAGGTAGAGCTGGCGCCTGAAGCTATCGAAGCTGTTAAAAAGGCAAGAGCTTACATCGAAAAGAAGGTAGCAGAAAAAGCTGTAGTTTACGGCCTCACCACAGGCTTCGGCAAGTTTGCAAGCGTAGCTATCGACACCGAGCAGACAGCAAAGCTTCAGAAGAACCTCATCATTTCCCACACTTGCTCAATGGGCAAGCCTTACGAGGAAAAGTATGTAAGAGCTGCAATGCTCCTCAGAGCAAACTCACTTTCAAGAGGCAACTCCGGCATCAGACTTGAGACCCTCCAGACTCTCATCGACATGCTCAACGCAGGCATCCACCCAATCGTTCCTGAAAAGGGATCCGTTGGCGCATCCGGCGACCTCGCTCCGCTTTCCTGCATCGCAATGGGACTTCTCGGCCTCGGCAAGGTTACTTACAAAGGCCAGCTGATGGACGCAGCTGATGCAATGAAGAAGGAAAACATCAAGCCGGTAGTGCTCGCTTCCAAGGAAGGCCTCGCACTCAACAACGGTACACAGATGCTTACAGCGGTAGGCCTCAACACACTTTATGACGCAATGAACCTGATGAAGATTGCCGACATCGCAGGCGCTATGACAGGCGAAGCACTTCACGCGATCAGAAAGGCTTACGATCCAAAGACACACCTTTTAAGAAATCACCCGGGCCAGATTGCAGCAGCAGAGAACATGAGAAACCTCCTCGAGGGCTCCAAGAATGCTCTTCCGCTCCACGCAACAAAGGTACAGGATCCATATTCACAGAGATGCCTGCCACAGATCCACGGCGCATCCCGCGATGCCATCATGTATGTATATGAAGCGGTATCCAGAGAAATCAACGCAGTAACAGACAACCCTATCGTATTCCCGGATGACGACGAAGTAATCTCCGGCGGCAACTTCCACGGCCAGCCGATGGCACTCGCTTTCGACTTCCTGAAGATTGCAATCTCCGAGCTTGCTAACGTTTCCGAGAGAAGAACTGAAAGGCTGGTTAACCCTGCACTCTCCGAAGGACTTCCTGCATTCCTCACAAAGGAAGGCGGCCTCAACAACGGTTACATGATCGCTCAGT
>DGGP01000104.1 GCA_002392265.1 Firmicutes bacterium UBA3871
ACCATGTAGCGCTTGTGCTCGTCGAGCAGCTCGTCAGGGTTGGATTTGTGCGCCTCGTAGTCCTTGCGGAACACGAAGTGCGTGAGTCTGCCCTGCTTGTCGATAATAGGGAGCGCGTTGAGCTTGTGGTCCCAGATTACGTCGTTTGCGGCCTTTAGTGTGATGCCTTCCTCCGCATAAATGAGGTCCTCGAAAGGTGTCATGAAGGTCTCGATCTTCTGGTCGAGGCTCATGCGGCTGACACGGTAGTCGCGGCTTGTCACCAGACCGAGAATCTTTCCGTCGGAAGTGCCGTCATCGGTGATTGCAATCGTGCCGTGGCCCTTCTTTTCTTTGAGCGCCAGCACGTCCGCGAGCGTCTGATCCGGACGAAGGTTTGAATCGGACTTTACAAAGCCTGCCTTGTGATCCTTTACCTTTTTAACCATTGCCACCTGACTGTCGATAGGCTGGCTTACAAAAATAAAACTGATCCCGCCTTCCTGCGCCAGAGCAACGGCCAGACGGTCGTCGGAAACTGACTGCATGACAGCAGAAACCAGTGGAATGTTCATAGTTATAGCGGGCTCCTCGCTGCCCTTTCTATACTTCACAATAGGTGTCTTGAGACTAACGTTCTCCTTTGTGCAATTCTTTCCTGAATAGCCCGGTACCAACAGATATTCGCTGAATGTTCTCGATGGTTCGCTAAAGTAAATTGCCATAATACCTCCTCTTTTTTCTGTGCGTTCTTTCGCTGTTTTGATGTTTATATTATAAAAAAATTCTACGTTATTAAAAGAAGATTATACAGCAAAACCCGCCCCCTTTCAAGGGCTTTTTCGGCTTTTTCATGTCCTTTTTGATTTACTGTCCTCTCTAGACCTTTCCTAGTAGCGCTCCGCTATGAATTCCTCAAGCGTAAGCCCATTTTCCATTATGTAAGTCGCATTCTCCACACCCACATAGCGGAAGTGCCAAGGCTCGTACATATAGCCCGTAATAGGCTCGCCGTCCGCAGTGTATCTCAGGATGAAGCCGTACTCCGCCGCATGCTGAGCAAGCCACTGCCCCTCCGGAGTGCTTCCGAAATCCTTCGTAAGCCTGTAGTTCACCGTAGCGCTTGTGAGGTCTGCAGCAAGCCCGCTCTGATGCTCGCTGGTGCCCGGTCTTGCGCTGTATCTGTCGGCCGCAGCTTGCCCGTCCTGTGCCACATAGTTGTTGTACAGTGTGCTCTGGAAGCTGTAGCTGCGATAAGCCGTCGTCACGAGAATAGTGTAGCCTTCTTCCTTTGCCGCTTCGATCATTGCGTCGATTGCGTCTGCGGCATAGTCAATCATATACTGATTCGCTTCGGCGCGGTCGGTTGCGCGATATTTTGTGAGCTGCAGGTTCGCAGGCTTGTAATCCTTGCTGAGCCCGCAAACCTTGTTGACGAGCTGAACCGTCTCATCTCCGCCCTCAGGGATGAAAGGCGTATCGTAGTAAACGGTCTCGTTTTGGGTTGTATCGCTGATATCCGAAAGATTTTGCGCAGTCTCCTCGGGAGTATTTCCTTCCCGGTCGCTGATTGCGGAATCAGTGAGGCTCTGTCCATCGCCTTCTACTGCATCCGCGATGTCAACGCCTGATGCGGGATTTAAAAGCCCTGCGCCGTCGCCGCCCTGGCCGGCAATTCCGCCTTCGCCCATAACGATTACCTTCAGAGGATTTCCGCCGTCCAGGAAAAGGTCGTAGAAAAATCCGAAGGATACAGCAAGGCCCACCAAAATACAAAATATGATAATGCCGCGTTTTATCTTTGTCTGTTTGTCGTTTTTAGCCATCAGTTTACCCTCCAGACTGTATTTCCGTTGCCAAAGACAGGTGTGAACGAGCTCTGTCCCTCCCCGTTTCGAAGTGCGAGCCTTAAAAGCGTGCTGTCCGCGATTTCAGCGCTTGTTGCCGCTATGCTGATTTCGCTTCCGTGCTCGATTATGTAGAGTACCAGTGCATCATCCGGCTTTTCCTTTGGATCGGTAGCATCCGTTACAGTCACGCCGTCTTTTACAAATATGCAGCGCTTTATGTCAAAGAACGTGCCGTTTGTCCTTTCGAGTGTGACGGTCAGCGCTCCGGTTTCGCCGCGTTTTATGTGTGCGGTGCAGTCGGCTATACCTGTAAGGTTAACCCAGCCCTCGCTGCCGCATGGGATTTCAACCGGGCTGTCGCTCAGTGCGCATACGGGCTCTTTATCCGTGCCGTCGTAGGTTCCGTAGTAGCCGATAGTGCCTGCTTTGTTTACCATGTCTCCGCTGATAACAAAATAGATTGGTGCGTCAGAGTCTTCCCCGATTGCTTTCCTGATTACACTGCTGTCGGGTTTTTCCGTTTTGTCTATATATTTCAGCGTATCAATGTCGCTGATTCCCTTTGCGGCCAGAGTTTTTAACATATAGGCCGACTTTTCGGGGCTGTCGCACGTAAAGGCTTTTCCGAGCCAGTAAAACCACTCATCATTTATCTGTCCACCGTCAGAGATAGTTCTGCGGCCGGCTGCGAACTGATAGTAATATCCATAGTCCCACCAGGAAGCGATTACGGCATTTTCTTCGGTATTATCGCGAAGCCACTGCGTCATCTCGGCCCTGCCGGAGCCTACATAAGTGTGATCACTTTTTGACACCTGAGTCATGCTGCAGAGAGGTGAAACCAGCAGCAGCACCGCCAGCAGTATCATAACCGCATTTTTGCTTCTTTTCGCCTTGTCAAGCTTTTCGGCAAATGAAAATACAAAGCCCGCAAGCAGCGCCAGAGGAATTACCGAAAGCTCCGCAAAACGGAGCCCCGAAAATGCGAGAGGCAGTGTCACAAGCAGCCATGACGCCAAAAATGCCGCAGTAAAAATCTGCATGTTTTGGCCTTGCGGCGTGCCCTGACCGGACTGCATGCCCGAAATGTCAATGCCTTTGCGTTTGGTTGAAATCGCTTTGTAAATTGCAACCGCTATTATTACTATGATAAATAATGCCGCAGGTATTCCCCCGATTCTGTTAATCTGCTCGAGCACTCCCGGTCTTTGGAGCTCTGAAACGAATTTACCCGCATCCGGGAGATTCACGCCCGAACCAATCAGATTAATATCGCCGAGCGCAATGCCTGCGAGGCGTGAAATCGAGCCCTTTGCGGCAATGAGTCCCATTGTGAAGGTCGCCAAAGCGGTGCATCCGGCAAAAATGAGTGCCGTGCCTGTCTTTGCCACCTGCTCCTTTGCAAAACGTGCCGCGATGTAACCTACAGTGCCCGCCCCAATGGCAAGCAGCGCATAGATATAGTAAGCTTCCCAAAAGACGGAAAGTAGCGC
>DGGP01000027.1 GCA_002392265.1 Firmicutes bacterium UBA3871
GTCAAAGCTCATAGGCTTGATTTCCAGAGTCATGCCGAGCTCGTCTGCGATGAACTTGGCGAGAGTGATATCAAATCCAACGTATTGATCCTGGCCCGTCTTTGAAGTGTCAACAAATTCCATTGGGGAGAAGTCAGGGGATACAGCTACCGTCAGAACAGGCTTCTGGTTTGCCGCATCATTGTCTGCACCGGCATCAGAGCTGCCGCAGGCTGTGAAGCAAGCCACAAAAGCCAGCATGAGAATAAGCGATAAAATAATTGATAAGGGTTTTTTAGCTTTCATTGGAGTTTACCTTCTTTCTTTGTTTCTTCTTTTTCTTTGATTTAATTTTCCTTTATGGTAGTTTACTCACTATATGCATATTTATACATTTTGATCATTTTGAAAATCTCAATTTGCACGTTAATTCTCGGCGGCATAGCGACTGTATAAAAATTAAACTTTATAACCAAATCTGCAAAAATATGCACACATACCTTTAATACATCAAATAATACTCTTATAATTATGCAAAGTCAAGAGAAAAGATACAAAAAATTGTACTGAAACTGTTTTTGCAGAAATTGCCCTCAGGACCCAAGAAAAATGCGCCCCCGCTTTATCGCGGTAGAGCGAAAACGCAATTGTAAGGCTTGTCGAATTGTGTTATACTACTAAAAGTAAACATAAAAAAGCGTATACGGAAAAGGAGACGCAATGAAATTATTCATAGCAGATGCATTTACAGAAGAATTATTCGGAGGAAATCCCGCAGGTATAGTGCTGCTGAGCGGCAGTGACGAAACAACTGTGTGGCCCGCCGAGGAAACAATGATAAAGACCGCAGCAGAGCTCAGGTATTCAGAGACTGCTTTTTGCCTGCCGCTTGCGGATGGCAGCTTTCGCACTCGCTATTTCACGCCTGCCGCAGAGGTTGATCTTTGTGGTCACGCGACAATTGCGACCTTTACCGTTTTGAGAAGAGAAGGTTTCCTGAAGGGAGACGGCCCGTTTATAAACCGTACTCTTGCCGGTGATCTCGAAATCTGCGTGACGGAAAGAAACGTCCTGATGGAGATGGCAGAGCCGAAAATCGAAGGCGAGATAACTGACGAGGAGGCCTTTAAAGAGCTCTACTCCGTGATGGGCCTGAAGTACACACCGTCAGCCGGCGGAGTGCCTGTCCATCCGGGGATAAAGGCTTATCCGAAAATGGTCAGCACAGGCCTTTTAGACATAATGATGCCGGTAAAAGACGAGGCCGAGCTTGATGCGATCGAGCCCGACTTCCCTGCGCTTGCAGAGCTTAGCGACAGGTACGGCGTGGTGGGCGTTCACGCGTTTTGCATTGCTTCCGACGAGGAGCAGCGCATGGGAATTACGGCTCACGCGAGAAACTTTGCGCCGCTCTACGATATCGACGAAGAGGCGGCAACAGGCACGTCAAACGGCGCGCTTACTTACTATTTGCAGTCAATCGGATTCCTCGGCGAAGTCGATGACGCCTGCATAATTCAGGGCGAAAAGATGGACAGACCGAGCACGATCAGAACACATATTGAAGGAAAGAGAATATTGGTGGGCGGCGATGCTGTCATACTCGCAGAGGGCGAGATTTACATATAGCGTCCGCGGCTTTGGCTCGCATGTGTCCTGCAGCTTTGGCCCGCAAATTGAAAGGAGATAATTTAAAATGAGAATAAACAGCTTAAAGGGAACAAACGATTACCTGCCGGAGGTGCAGCAGCTCCGCGACTATTTACAGAGCGTAATCCTCCGCACTTATCAGAATAACGGCTACGAGCGTATCGCAACGCCTATAATCGAAGACATCGAAAACCTCGATAATTCCGACGGCGGCGAGAACTTAAAGCTCATCTTCAAGGTAATGAAGCGCGGCGACAAGCTGGCAAAGGCTCTCGAGGCCGGACAGTTTGACGACCTCGCAGACATCGGACTCAGGTACGACCTGACACTTCCGCTTTGCAGATTCTACTCCGCAAATCGCGACAAGCTGGCAAAGCCTTTCAAGGTAATCCAGATGGGCGATGTTTTCCGCGCCGAGCAGCCGCAAAAGGGCAGACTTCGCCAGTTCGTGCAGTGCGATATCGACGTTATCGGCAGCGACAACCCGAGCATCGAAATCGAGTGCATCAACGTTATGGGCAAGGCACTGATGAACATCGGCATCAAGAATTTCAAGATGAAGATAAACGACCGTCGCGTGCTGAACGCAATGCTGCTTTCGGCTGGTTTCCCAAAGGACGAGCTGATGAGCGTCTGCATTTCATTTGACAAGCTTGACAAAATCGGTGTCGACGGCGTTATCGGTGAGCTGAGCGAAAAGGGCTTTGATGAGGCTACTCTCACAAAGTTCCGCGGCCTGATTGAGGGCGGCGAGATTACGCTTGAAAAGGCTCGCGAGTTCTGCGAAGACAAGACCTATGCAGAGAATCTGCAGTACATCATAGATACCTGTAACGACCTCGCAGAGGGCAAATACGAAACAGTATTCGATATGTCTCTCGTGCGCGGTCAGGGCTACTATACAGGTACAATCTTCGAGGTTGAAAGCCTCGACTTCGGTTCATCTATTGCCGGTGGCGGCCGCTATGACAACCTGGTCGGCAAGTTTATCGGCGAGGATATCCCGGCATGCGGATTCTCAATCGGATTCGAGAGAATTTGTGCAATCCTGATGGATAACGGATTTGAGATTCCGGGAAAGCCAAAGCGTTTTGCCGTAATCTACGAGGAAAACCAGACCGCAGAGGCTATTCGCTATGCTGACAGCAAGCGTGGCGAATACGACGTAACGCTCGTATCAAAGCCGAACAAGCTCGGCAAGCTCTTCGGAAAGCTAGAAAGTCAGGGCTACGCCGGCTGCTACGTAGTAGGCGACGAGGCCGACAAGTGGTTCTAGTCGGAAACACCAAAATGCTTGCATATAAACACACAAACACACAAACTCACATAAAAATTTAATCCGGTTGCCTCCAAATGCAAAAATCGCATTTGGAGGCAACTTCATTTTGGGTAACAAATTGCCTCTTTAGACAAAAGAAAAGACCGGCTTGGCTGGACCGGTCTTTTTCTCTTGATGTAACGCAATTTTTCCATTTTTAAAGTCGCATTTACATATCAATATTTTATATACACTTAGGAGAAACAATTGTATTTTTCATTTTAATAGAAGATAAAAATCTCAGCTGCGTAAAATACGATTGCCATAAAAGCTATTGCGATGTTCGCTTTGAAATACTTCTTTGTCATAATTCACCTCCTGCCCTTTAGGGTCTTTGTATGCTGAGCCTCGCGAAACTTGCTGTGCGAGGTTTTTTGTTCTTTTGTTATTTTGTGATTTTAATATAACATTTGGGTTGCAACACAACTGCAACAGCCTTCACAAAAAAATAAAAAAACCTCAAAAATTTTTTGAGGTTTTTGATACATCGTCAAAGTGCCGTATTTTCAACGCTTTGCGGCCGCTATATTTTTTCTATCCCTGATTGTCCGGAACATTTTCATTGCCGAAGAGGGAAATTTGTGCCGCAGCAACTTCATCAACTTCCGTTTCTGTGGCTGTGATTGCATTTTCTATATCGTCGATTTCAGGCAGATCCTTTAATGTCCTGAAGCCAAATGCCTTCAAAAACTCATCGGTCGTACCGTAGAGAATCGGCCTGCCGATAGCATTGCTTCGGCCGGCTTCCTTTATCAGCTCTTTCTTTTCGAGGCCCTCGATTACGCGGTCGCATTTGATGCCGCGGATGGACTCGATTTCGCCCTTTGTGACCGGCTGCTTGTAGGCTATGATTGCCAGCACCTCAAGCGCCGACTGCGAAAGCCTCTTGTGCTTTACCGGGGTGCAAAGGCGCTGGATATAATCCGAGTTTTCGGCATTTGTCACGAACTGAAAGCTCTTGTTTATCTCGCGAATCTGAATGCCGCGGTTTTCCTGCACATATTCCTCCTGAAGCTCTTTGAAATATGCATAGGCTTCCTTCCAATTTATATTCATTACCTCTGCAGCCAGCTTTACATCCAGGGGTTCTCCCCAGGTAAAGAGCATGGACTCAAATGCAGATTTTATAGCTCTTGCGCTGCTCATATTCCTGCCTCTCTTTCAACAACAAGCATTCCGTCTCTGACCTCTGCCTCGTTTCCGACATTCCCGCCCTCCGCATCGGAAGGGTCCTGCTTTACTACCGTAATTTCTCCAAAAAGCTCCGGCTGCTCAAATGTGACATATTTTGACTTTGCCATCTCGAGAAGCGAAGCGAAGGTGATGACCTTTCCCGAGCGGTCCGGCTTGTCAGCAATCAGCTCGCTGAAGGTAACCTTCTTTCGCGCAACCAGCCCGGTGAAGAATGTCCAAATGTGGGCGATGCGCTGCTCTATGCTGATCTTTTCGCGCTCTATGCGCTGGTAGCGTTTCTTGACTTCGGCAATCTTGTGCTTTTTGTGGAGGAACATATTGAATGCGCCGACGAAGTGCTCGAGATCCATGTGGAGATACTCGTC
>DGGP01000023.1 GCA_002392265.1 Firmicutes bacterium UBA3871
AATTTAGGGACGTGCCCCAAATTGGAAAAAAGGCGAATTTGGTGCCTGTCCCCAAACTTCCAAAAAGGCGAATTTGGTGCCTGTCCCCAAATTCGCCTCAGATTAGCGTTTGGATTTGCGGCGGCGGGTGGATTTCTTCATTACGGAGAAGCCGAAGCCTCCGACGCTGCGGCGGCGAAGCGGAATGTACTCGCCGTGGCAGTAAGCCACCAGCCCCGCTGCATCCAGAGCTATGCGCCCCTTGGAATCCACAATTTTCTCGTCCGCATGCATGCCCACTATTTCTGCCACAAACATTGTATGCGTGCCGTAGTCGTGAGTCTCCACCACCTTGCACTCGAGGTTTAGCGGCGATTCTGCAATCATGGGGCACTTCACCTTTTCCGCCTTTTCGGGTGTAAGCTTCATTTCCTTCCATTTGTCGACCTTTGCGCCGCTTTTGACGCCGCACCAGTCGCACGCGCGCGTAAGCTCCTCACTTACGAGGTTTATCACAAACTCGCCCGATTTCTTTATTATGTCATAGGAATGCCTCTCGGGGCGCACCGATATGTAAGTCATCGGCGGCTCGGAGTTCACGATTCCCGTCCACGCTATTGTAATTATATTTTTCTCTTTCCCCTCTCCGCAGGATACCATCACCACAGGAAGCGGCGATTCCACACAGCCGGGGCCAAACGATTTTTTCATAGCTTCCTCACTTTCTCAAGCACTTTTGTAAACTCTTCGGGCAGCACGCTGTCAAACTCCATGTACTCTCCTGTGCGCGGATGCACAAAGCCCAGCACCTTTGCGTGAAGCATCTGACCGTCGGCGCCCAGATTGTTCTTTGGCGGGCCGTACACAAAATCGCCCAGCAGCGGATGCTTGATGTAAGCCATGTGCACGCGAATCTGATGAGTCCGGCCGGTTTCAAGCTGTGCCTCAATATACGAAAATCTGCCGAGGCGTTCAAGCACTTTATAGTGCGTAACCGCCCTTCTGCCGCCTTGAACCACTGCCATCCGAAGTCTGTTTTTCGGATCCCGTCCTATAGGCGCATCGACGGTTCCGGAATCATCCGCAAAGCTGTTGTAGACTATTGCACGGTATCTTCTGGTGATGCTGTGTTCTTCGAGCTGAGCAGCAAGCGATGCATGCGCTGCATCGTTTTTTGCTATAACCAGAAGTCCCGATGTGTCTTTATCTATGCGATGCACTATGCCGGGACGTATCACACCGTTTATGGTGGAAAGTCTCCCTGCACAGTGGTGCATAATTGCATTCACAAGCGTCCCGTCCGGATTTCCGGGTGCCGGGTGGACCACCATGCCTCGCGGCTTGTTCACCACGAGCACATCCTCGTCTTCGTAAACTATATCAAGTGGAATGTCCTGCGGCAGCACCTCGAGATTTTCAGGCTCCGGAATTGTAATGCTGATGCACTGGCCTGCTTTAACCTTTTCCTTTTTACTCCTGACCGTGCTGCCGTCAATAGCTACATTTCCTTCATCAATCAGCTTTTGAATGAAGCTGCGCGAAATGTCGGCAATGCAAAAAGAGAGAACTACATCAAGTCTAGTTCCCTGCTTTTCTTCATCAATAGTAATCTGATAAGTATTTGACTCTGCCATGCTACTCTTTTTTCTTTTTTTTAGGTTCAATAAATAACATATAAACAACCAGCATTGCGCAGCCCAGGCATATTACTATGTCAGCTATGTTGAATACCGGCCAAAAGCCGAAGTCAAACATGTCCACCACAAAGCCGCGAAGCACACGATCTATCAGGTTTCCGACCCCGCCTGCTATTATAAAAGCAAGTGAAACCAGGAGAAATCTGTCATAGGATTTTCCCTTTACGGCAAGGTAACCCAAAAGAGCTGCGAGCACAATCCCCGTTACAAAGCTCAGGAGACCCGGATGTCCTTCCATAAACGAAAAGGCCGCTCCGGTATTTTGAACATATGTTATTCGGAAAAAATCACCCCATACCTGAACAGATTGCCCTACCTCCATGGACGAATCCACAAAAGCTTTGACAATCTGATCGAGTACTATGATTATTACTATACAAATATACTGCATTGCTACCTAGCGTCCTCTTCCGTCTTTCGTATAGGCTTGAAGTTCACCATGGTCTTTGCCATATCGTCAGCAGGCTTTTCATCCTTTATAGGCTCCATGATGCGGGTCTTGAAATCATCAGTCGGAGTTGTTTTGAAAACCTGAGCGTTTTTGCCTGTCTCGGGACTTGCAATGTCCTTTAAATCATCCATGCCGTACTGGGTATAAATCTCTGATGACATGGTCTCGAATCTTTCAAGCTCTGATTCGAGCAGGCTCTTGTAACGAGTGCGGAACTCAGCAAAGCGTCTCTTTAAGTTTGCATTTTCTTCGGTCAGACGCTCTACATTTTCGCGCGCCTCTCTCTGAATCAGCTCCGCATCGAGTTCTGCGTTCTTTAGCAGGATTTCAGCTCTCTTTTCAGCGCTCGCCGAAATATCTCCCATCAGTCTCTTTGCTGCCTCGAGAGTTTCCAGGACAGTGTTTTCACTGCCGCGATATTTGTCAAGGTCAATGTTCTGAGCGGCAACCTGCTCTTTGAGCGCAGCATTTTCCGCAATCAGTTTTTCGTAGTCGACGGTGAGGAGATCGAGGAATTCGTCGACCTCATCCTCCTTATAACCACGTACTCCCTTTGAAAACTCTTTGTTTTGTATATCAAGTGGTGTAATCATTGCTTACCTCCAGATGTTCTTGCCGCCCGAAAAATCAATTCCCTTGTGCTCAACATTCGCTGCTATGTCAACACTTTCAGGTGCAAATACGAAAATGTAGTCCGCAATCTTTTGCACATTGCCGTTGAGCGCATATGTCGCCCCGCTAAGGAAGTCAAATATCTTTCTCGCTACACCCGGATCGAGGTTCACAAGATTGATGATGACAGGCTTTCTAGCCTTTAAGTTGTCCACGAGCTTCGGTGCTTCGTCAAAACTGGACGGCTCGATGACCACCAGCTTCATAGCAGTGGTAGCGCTGGAGACTCTGGTCTGGCCCGGCATAGGCGTAACCTTCTGGTCTCTGGAAGGCGCTGCTGCAGGCTTGCTCGGTGCCGACTGCTTTGCATAGGACGACTTTGGCTCGATTGTCTTTCTTTCGAGCTTTGCAGATGCTGCCTCTATTTCTTCTTCGGTAATATCGTCATCGTCTTCAATTTCTTCAAGTCCGATAAGATCCTTTACTTTGTCAAATAAGCCCATGTTTTCCTCCGTTATGCTTTCTTGCTGTAATCTCTTGCTCCAAATATTGCCGTACCGACTCTGATGAAGTTGCTGCCCTCGGCAATTGCAACCTCGAAGTCGCCGGACATGCCCATCGAAAGGTATTTGAAGTCAAGGCGTTCATGATCTATTTTTGCAAACTCATCAAACTGTCCTCGCACCTCTCTGAAGTAAACTGCCGCATCCTGCGGATTTTCTTCAAAAGGTGCTATGCACATGAGTCCTCTGATTCGAATATTAGGACAGTTTTCAAGTATCCCGCGAATCATGTCCTCGGTCTCGGCTGTCGTAATTCCGAATTTGCTTTCCTCCATTGCGGAATTAACCTGAATCAGTATGTCCATCGTGACATTGTGAGCTGCCGCTCTCTTTTGGATTTCCTCGGCAAGCTTCATCGAATCCACCGAATGAATCATAGTCACCTTGTCTATGATGTACTTTACCTTGTTCGTCTGAAGATGCCCTATCAAATGCCATCTGACAGGATTAACCTTGTCATATTTATCGACAATCTCCTGAACCTTGTTCTCCCCGATATCAGTGATACCGGCTGCGATGGCCTCATTGATTTCCTCAGGTGTTCTGGTCTTTGTCACCGCGCAGAGAGTGATTTCCTCTCCGTCGCTTCTGCCTGCGGCCTTTGCTGCCGAAAGCTTTCTCGCATTGATTTCATCAATATTGCTCTTTATAGACATATTTGCCTCTTTTCTGTCAGAGTGGCTTTCGCAGGATTTCATCATAGATATCTATGGTCCCCACGGTTTTGCCCTCCGAATCGGTATAAGTACCGGAATATGCCACGGAATTTGTTCCGTCGCTTGTTATTATTTTTATAGGTGTAAAGTTATATTCACCTTTTTTATCTTTAATATAAACCCCCGTCTGCTCATCAACTGTTGTGATGCATTCGTTTGGGATTATTACGCCCGAATAATCGGAAGCTATTATGGTTGCATCTGCTGAGCGAACCGTTGAAAAGCCATCATAGTAACGGTTTGTTTCCAAAATCAGCTGCCACTCATCGCCCTCGTCCTCGAGAGCCGTAACCGTTGCGGGAATCGTGCCGTCAGGAAGCGCTACCTGAACGCGGTTTCCCACCTCGTATTTATATGTATCTCCCGGCAGTATCCATGTCGTGATATACCATTTTGTGTAGTCGCAAAGCTTGAAAAGCGGCTCCCCGCGGTTTGCCGTTTCCCTGGTCAGATTTACAGGCTCGTCGCTCACCTTTTTCATATCGCCAAAGCTGAGCGCCAAAAGATTTTCCGGCGCAAACATAGGCTCATACCCGTCGGCGAAAAAGCTGATGCTGCCGTTTGCCGGCATTGCATAGTCAAGTGATGATACAGCTGCACCTGAAAGGCTCTTTGTAACAGCGGAGATATCCTTGCTCGGCTCTGCAGCTGTGCCCTGGGAAACAGAAAGAACCTTTGCACCCTTTCTGATCTGTGTGTCCTGACTGACATAGTAGTTCAAGCTGCCGCTCTGCCCTGCGGCGTAAACCGTCTCGTAGCGGCTGAAATAAACCGTTACTTCGTCGGTAGTCTGCAGCGATCCGTACTCTACAATCACAGTCGGCGTGAGTGCGCCCGTAACCTTTGGAACTGCGTAAATCGCAATGCTCAGCCCCGCAAGAATCAGTATGTATAAAATTATGATAGCTTTTTTATTCTTTTTCATCTTTTATGCCGCTCGCACACACTTTCATTTTATCACTGTTTAAATATCTTTCCAATATTTTTTTATGGTCTTTGTCCGGCACAGCGGTATTTTGGACGTACTCTTCAAACAGGTCCGGTCTGCGCTCCTTTGTAAGCGCCAGCGACTGCTCGTATTTCCAAAGCTCGATAAGCTTGTGGTTTCCGCCTGTCAGCACCTCCGGCACCTCCATGCCTCTAAACTCTCTCGGCTTTGTGTACTGAGGGTATTCAAGCAGCCCCGAATATATACTCTCCCCCATTGCCGAATCTTCGCCCGAAAGCACTCCCGGCACAAGCCGCGCAACAGAATCGACAAGCACCATTGCCGCCAGCTCTCCGCCGGTAAGCACATAGTCTCCTATCGAGATTTCCTCCATGCCAAAGTAGTCTATGCAGCGCTGATCGATGCCTTCATAGTGGCCGCAAAGAATGACCAAGTCCTGCTCGCTCGCCAGTTCTCTGATGCGGCTTTGGTCGAGCACTCTGCCGCGTGGCGACATGTATATAACGTGGCGGCTTGGCTTCTTTTCCGGAGCTCCGCCGGTCACGCCGATGGCTTCGAGGCAGTCAAAAATCGGCTGTGCCAGCATCAGCATGCCTGCGCCGCCTCCGAATGGGTAGTCATCGGCCTTGTTATGCTTGTCCTTTGAGTAGTCTCTGATGTTGGTACGCTTTATGTCTAATATTCCTTTTTCCTGTGCCCTGCCCAGAATGCTGCCGCCGAGTGTGGCTTCAAACATCTCCGGGAAAAGCGTCAAAATATCAATTTTCATTGTTTTCGCCTTTTTATTAATCGAAAAGGCCTTCGATTACGTGAATTGTTACGGTTTTCTCCGCGATGTTTACATCCTTTACAAATGTCCCGACCGCAGGCACGTAGCCTTTTTTGCCGGATGCGAGATCGATTTCATACACATCCTGTGCGCTGTTTTGGATTACATCGGAAATCGTGCCGATTTCGCTGCCGTCCTCATCATTTATCACTTTTGAACCGATGAGGTCGCGGATGTAATATGTGTCCTCAGGGAGCTTCGGAAGCTCGGATTCGAGCACATAAAGAGACTGTCCTTTGAGAGCCTCTGCCGCGTTTCGGTCGTTAACTCCCGATAGCTTTAATACCACCAGACCCGACTGGTAACGGGCGCCGGTGATTTTGTGGCGTGTGTCGCCGACCAGCACTTCCTTTAGCCGGTCATATCGGTCCGGATCGGAATAGTTATAAACCTTTACCTCGCCCTTTAATCCGACTGCGTTTGTGATTTTACCTATTTCAATTTTTGTGTCCTTGTTTGTGTCGTTTTCTTTCTTTAAGAATCCCATTCCGTTTCCTTTTCTTTTGGCATGTATGTAAGACAAAGGCACATATACCTGTTTTACTGTATATGTGCCTGTCATTTTCATAGCGAAATTATTTACTGAACGATTTCTACTACTACCTTTTTGTTTGCTTTGGTTGCAGCGGCCTTTACTACAGTGCGAAGCGCCTTGGCGATTCTGCCTTGCTTGCCGATGACTTTACCCATGTCTTCATGTGCAACCTTTAGCTCGATAACAACCGTGCCTTTTTCTGTCTTTTCTGTTACAGCAACAGCATCCGGATTGTCAACAAGTGATTTTGCAATCGCTTCAACCAGTTTTGTCATCAGTTTCCACCGCTTTCTTACTCAATAATGCCGGCCTTCTTGAACAGACCCTTTACAGTTTCTGTTGGCTGTGCGCCAGTTGAAAGCCACTTGTTAGCCTTTTCCTTGTCAATTTCGATTACCTTTGGATCCTTCATTGGATCATAGATTCCGATTTCTTCGATAAATCTGCCGTTTCTAGGTGATCTTGCATCTGCAACAACAACTCTGTAGAAAGGCTTTTTGTGAGCTCCCATTCTCTTTAATCTGATCTTT
>DGGP01000087.1 GCA_002392265.1 Firmicutes bacterium UBA3871
CAGCGGCGGGACCGCGCAGGATTCACACCTGCTTCCCTCTTAGTTACCTCGCCTGCAAAGGCAAAGTAAAACATCACCACATGTAATTTTCAATAACAAAGTAATTTTACCACTAATTTGGACCGTCTGTCAAGTATATCAATATGCGATTATTTGTTCGTTATTTAAGAACAATTGTTTGACCATGCGTCCTATCTGTGGTATAATATTTATACGAGTTACAGGAGAATAAGAGTGGCTTGCTAATCTACATTTCTGTCCCGGAGGTGATGCCTATGCTCAACCTTTTAGGGATTGGGAAAGGAGATTAGAACGTCTTTTTATGAGGCCGTGACTTTGATGTTACAAATTGTAACACTCATTGTCGCAATAAGGTCGAAGAAATAGACGAAACCCACTCTACAACGGTCTTCTGAGTGGGTTTCGAAAAAACTCATTTAGCAAGCCACTTCTTCTGTAGCTCCTTTATGTTTTTATTATAACTACTCCAACCCCAAAAGTCAATGTTTTTGCCACTGGGATTGCATCAACCTGTTGCAGATTTTTCCTTGACACTCATGCGTCGTATATATGCGCACGCGGGCGTGCGCAATCAAAGGCTCCCGCTTGGCGGGAGGCTACCGCGCCGGGGCGGGCGTGCGCGAATAAATAGTAGTTGCGTGCAATATTATCTTTTGCGAATCAATGCACTAAACATATGTTTTTTGTGATTTTAGTGCATTGAGTTTTTGAGATTTTGCATGATTTTCAATCAAGGATATGCACTATTTCATAGAATCTTATCGGTTTAGTGCATAGCACAAACCGCATAAGCATCGATTTTCCGGTCAATGGAGCCGTTTTATATGCACTAAAGATCACGATTATGTGCATATAGTGCATAGTTTGCAAATACACTTGCCGCTGGCGCTTTGACTTCTTGGGTAGTTTCATATATAATGTTGTTGCTCTTCCAAAAATGGTAACTGATATCTAATATCTAAAAAATGTGAGAGGACTATATTATTATGGCTAAACTTCACAAAATAGCAGTATTACTGCTCGTTCTGGTGATGATTTTATCCGTGGGCACCTGTTCTTCGCTCGCAAGCGTAGATCCGGCAGAAGCCGAAAATGCCGCACAAAATCTCTTTAACATGAACCTTTTCCAGGGTGTTGGCCAGGATGCTTACGGCAATCCAAACTTTGACCTGAACCGCCAACCTACAAGGCTTGAGGCAGTCACTATGCTTGTTCGACTTCTCGGCAAGGAAAGCGAAGCAAAAGCATTGCCATACACAGCACCTTTCACTGATGTTGATGCTTGGGCAAAGCCTTATGTCAACTATGCATATCAGAACGGCTTGGTTAATGGCACATCTGCTACAACCTACGGCAGCTCCGATAAGGTAACGCCTTCTCAGTATCTGACATTTATACTGCGTTCTCTTGGATACAGCAGCTCTACGGATTTCGCATGGGACAGAGCATGGGAGCTCTCAGACAAGATAGGCATCACCGCCGGTCAATACGATAAAAATTCTTACTTCAGCCGCGGGGATGTTGCAGTAATATCAAACAACGCACTTTATGCATCCTGCAAGGATTCATATATTTCCCTTAAAGACAAAAACGGTATCGCGGCTCCAACGGTAACGGTGGCTCCTGTCGAGACTTATGAGCAGGTAGCGACTCCTGAGCCTGAAGTTGTTCCTACACCTACAGTCAAATCCGAACCTACGGTAACCCCGGTTACAACAAACAGCGAAGTTTACCAAACTCCGTCAAAGAATACAATAAAAGCGCAAAGCACTAACAATTCAAGCGTAACATTAACTTACATACTAAACACAAACACGCATAAATTCCACTATCCTGACTGTAGAAGTGTCAAGCAAATGAAAGATAAGAATAAAAAGGAGTACTCCGGAACGCGCGAAGAAATTATCCAAATGGGATATGATCCGTGCCAGAATTGTAATCCATGACAAATAACAAAAACGGTTGCAATTGCAACCGTTTTTATTTTATGACACCAGCCCATATTTCACCTTTATTCTATCGAGCTTTTCCAGCATCGGCTCTGCGCCGAACCACAGGAAAACTGCAGTCGCGACCGCGCGTACCAGATCCACGGGAATGCCCGTAATGTAATACGAGATGATTATTTTGCTGTTTATCTCGCCGAGCCACATCAGCGCCGAAGCAGGATTCATGATTCCGCCGTAGACAACTGTCGCCGCAAATGCTCCAAACACCACTAAGGAAGCACGACTTCTGCGAAGCAGCCCCTTCTTATACAGCACCCCGGCCAGGAATCCGACAAGCCCCATGGTAAACATCTGCCAAGGAGTCCACGGTCCCTGCCCGAACATCATATTCGAAAGCAGCATAGTCATAGCACCGATTAAAAAGCCCGCTTCTCCGCCAAAGGCTACGGCAGAGATTATTACAATCGCCATCACAGGCTTAAACTCCGGCAGCATAAAGAATGCCGCGCGGCCTGCAATACCGAGCGCACAGAGCACCGCTATCATGATAAGCTCCCTCGCCTGAGGCTTCCTGCCCTCGAAAACCAGCGCAAACGGCAGCATTACCTCGAGCAAAATCAGCAGGCTGATAAAATAGTATTTTCTGCCACCGAGGTAATATGTGCCGATAAATATCGTAATCGGAATCAGCAACAAAACAATAATTGTCGCTGCAATTGTCCTCTTTGAAAGCTTTCGCTTTTCCTTTGATATCTGCAGGATTTCAGGCGGCACCTCGCTCTTTTTGCTGACGCAAAATGCCAAAACAATGAGCGACACAATCAAAATGATGTATGTTACCCTCATTTCCGGAGTGATCCCATTCCCGCCCGTTTCGTTTATAATCGAGCTCAAATCCGTTACCTGCAGAGCGCGCACAATTCCATAGACCGCAGCAATTGCCGAAACTGCGGCAAGCCCTTTTCTCCAAAGAGGCAGCCTGCCCGGATCGGGCTTGTTCAGTCTTTCCACTTCATCGAAGAGCGCCTCGCCCTCCGGAATCTCAAGCGGTGGCTCCGCCTTTCCACCGCAGGCTACGATGATGTCTCTTGCCGTAACGGCATCTTCAATGACATTTCGCGCCATTCTGTTTGCGGCTGTGGTGTAAAAGCTGTTGCCCGAGAAAAACTCGCGCGGAGATGACTCTGTAACGATATTGCCGTCAAAAAACAGCGCACAGCGGTCTGCGTATTCGGCGCAGAACTCCACGTCGTGGCTGACCATGAACACGGTCACGCCCTGCGATTTGAGGCTCCTTAGTATCTCTGCAAAGACCTTTTTAAATTCTGCATCAAGTCCCTTTGTAGGCTCGTCCATCAGCAGTATTTCAGGCGCAAGAAGCAGCACCTTCGCAAGCGCCGCCCTCTGCTGCTCGCCGCCCGACACATCGTACGGATGCCTTTCGATAAGCTCCTCCAAACGGCAAAGCTTTACTACCCTTGCAACCTTTCTGTCGCGTTCCTCCTTTGGCACCTTCGTGCCGGCAAATATCTCATAAAGATCGTCTTTGATCGTCTTTTTCACAAAAAGCGTCTGCGGGTTTTGCGGTAATATCCCGACCTGCCCGTTTATGACTCTTTCCCCGCGATAAGCCTTTCTGAGCCCGCCTATCACCGAAAGAGAAGTCGTTTTGCCCGTGCCGTTACCGCCGAGCACTGCGAAAAACTCGCCTTTTTTTACATCACAGGAAAGCCCCTTTACTATGTCCGGGCCGTCCTTTTCGTATTTAAACCAAATATCCGAGAGGCTTATTGCCGTCTCCTGCTCGCCGTCACCCGCAGAGAATCCCACGGCATCCGCTGCCGGTGGCACCTTACCTATCTCGTGGCACGCAGCGAAATCTTCCATAAAGTCACGACCCTCGCGTACTGTAAGCGGACATTTCTTATCT
>DGGP01000149.1:0-3421 GCA_002392265.1 Firmicutes bacterium UBA3871
TTAACTGTGGTCTTCAAATCGCCTGCCGATACGGATTCAAGCACTGCCATAACCTCTGAAATAGGTGTCAGGATGGCATCTATCGTGTCATTGATTCCTTTCATTACCTTTGCATATTCACCTTCATATTTTGCGAGATCGGCGCGTCTGCCGAGGTCGCCCTGAACAGCGGAATCTGCAAGAGAAACGGAATCGTTTACGAGAGTACCGATAGCTGTTGTCACCTTTTCAACCGCAGCATCGATTGTATCAAATGTGCCCGCGATTTCCTCGGTGTATGCCTTTCTCGGTATGTTGTTCTCTTCAAAGTCAAATCTGCCTGCCGCGAGAGCTTCAAGGTTTCGCTCGAGTCTGCCCGCTGCTGCCTCTGAATATTCGGCCTGGTTCAGCACTGCCGTGAGATCCTGGATTACGCAGATGTATCCGATTTTTTCACCATTTTTGCCGATGAAATCTGAAGTCTTCTGCTTGAATATGTTTTCTCCGTCCGTAAACTGAGTTTCGCTTTCTCCGTTTGTGAGCGCCTGTATTCCGTTAATATCGATGCCCGGCACACTGCAAGGCTTTCCGTAAAGCTCTGTACGGTGCTGCTTTACGATTCCCTTTTGCTGCAGATTTAATGCAAAAGGCTTGTTGAGCAGCACCCAGTTGCCCTTTGTATCCATAACCTGAACATAAAGAGGAATGGAGTCTATTACATTCACATACCACTGGATCTTGTCAATAATCAGGTCGAGAGTCCCGTTTACGCCGGCAATAACGTTTCTGTATTCGCCTTTGTATTTGTCTTCGTCGGCCCTGATTTCGTAATTGCCTTCGCGTGCGGCATCAGCCAGCATCTCAGTATCTGCGATGAGGTTTCTGATGCTGACAATAGTGCTTTCGAGCCTTTTGAAGGCTTCGCCGTAGTTGCCCGGTCTGTTTGTGTCAACTTCAGGCAGCTGACCTTCGCCCACCAGTGCAACGCCTCTGAGCAGATCTGTAACCTGGCCGCCGTAAACGTCCATAACCTCGTTTATGCCATCCATGATTTCCTTGAATCCACCCTCGAATTTGTCCGCATCTATATGGTAATTGGTGTTTCCGTTTTCATACTGCTTTGTCAGCTCGAGGAGCTCTGCCTTGAGTTCCTTCATGGTATCGAGCATCTTTAGGAGCGAGATATTTACCGCATCCTGATTTGAACGCACTGTAGGGACAGCGCTGAAATCTCCGGATGCGATAGCTTCTATCTGCTTTGCCTGGTTCTGCGAGCTCTTTATCAGCTTCAGGAATGAGTGCTTTAATACCTCGAACTCGTTTTCCGATGTCAGCTCTTCCTGCGCATCCACGGTCATTTCCACATTGCCCTCGGAAAGCTCGTTTGCAATGTTTACAGCCTCTTTCATGGTCTTTCTGATGTAGTTTGTGATGCCTCTGCTGGCAATAATCAGCAAAACCAAAGCGATTATGAATACCGCAATGTTTATAATCAGAGTCAGCCTGTAGGTGGCAAGAGCTGCGTTCATAGCCTCTGTCGAATATACCTCAAATGTATCGCATGAGACCTCAAGTCTGTTCAGCAGATGATTTTTTACCTTTGCATAGTCGAGGTAGTACACGCGTGCACCGCGCTGATCGCCGGCTGACAGTCTTTCGTTCATTTTTGCGCAGAGATCGTCATAAATGACAAGGTCTGTATTTATTTCATCATAAAGCGCTGCGAGCTCATCCGTGTAGACAGCTCTCTCGCTCATCTCCGCAATAATTTCATCGGACTCTGCATTCAGCTCGTTAATCTCGTCGACTATTTGCTGTACATTGTCAAAATCTCCGCCGCCAAGGAATGCCGACATATAATCGTCTGCAACCCAAAGCCCGTTCAGCAGTGCTTCCTTCAGGTAATTGGTATCCTCTACTCCAATTGCGTTTACCTTTTCCAGCCCGCCCTTTACGGAATTCAGTCCGAAAGTGAAACAACCTGCGATAAGCACCATGCCTGCAACAGCAATAGCTCCGTAAGCGACCAGAATCTTGCCAATCTTAAATTTTTTCAACATCACAACGCCTTTCTTTTCACAAAAACACTTTAACAATTTGCGCCCGTTTAGGGCTCTATATTTAAGCTACCATATTTGAGGCTTAAAAGTCAATGAACTCTGTAAAGTCCGTCAATTCTCTTTTTTGTGCGCCAGTCTCAGCTGTCCGCAGGCTGCATCTATGTCGCTGCCAAGCTCCCGTCTGACCGTCGCTGTTATGCCTCGGCTCTCGAGGCGCGCCAGGAATTCCTGCACCTGCGCCTTTGGTGATCCCGCAAGCCCTGTCTCACTCACTTCGTTAAGCGGTATCAGGTTTACATGGCACAGCATGCCTTTGAGAAGGTCCGCCAGCTCGTCTGCCCGGCTCGGTGCATCGTTCACCCCCGCAATCAGCGCATACTCGAAGGTAATGCGTCTGTGTGTGGCCTCGGTGTACCGCTTGCACTCGGAAATAAGCCTCGCCACATTGTAGGTCCGGTTCACCGGCATAATGCGGCTTCGCACTTCGTCATTTGGGGCATGCAGAGAAACGGCCAGGTTTACCTGAGGCAGGTCTCTTGCAAACTCCATGATTTTAGGAACCAGCCCGCATGTTGAAACCGTGATGTTTCGCATCGAAAGTCCCAGTCCCTTTGGTTCGTGCGCGAGGGTTATAAACTTTACGATATTGTCGTAGTTATCAAACGGCTCGCCCGTGCCCATGATTACGACGTGGCTGATTTTTTCGCCTGTGTCGCGCTCCGCGCCTATCACCTGCATCAGAATTTCGCCTGCGCTTAAGTTCCTCGTCAGTCCGCCAATCGTAGATGCGCAAAATGCGCAGCCCATCCTGCAGCCGGCCTGCGAGGAAACGCAGATTGAGTTTCCGTATTTGTATTTCATAAAGACGGATTCAACTGCAATGCTTTCGCGCAATTGGAATAAATATTTTATCGTCCCGTCCGTCCGTGATTCCTGTTTGCGAAGTATGTTTATGCGGCCGATTGTAATGTCGTCTGATGCTTCGGCATCGCTGAGTCGCTCGCGCAGCTCTTTTGGAATATTCGACATCTCATCAAAGCTGTCAACACCGCGATTCAGCCATTCAAATACCTGCTTTGCGCGGAATGGCTTTTCTCCTATTGAAACGAAGTATTCTTCGAGTTCTTTAACCGTTAAATCTCTTAAATTCAGCATATCTTTTCCTCTTTTCGCTTTTCAGTATATCACATCGGAGGAAAGTATCCAAACATATAGATAATAACAAAAATAGCGTCACAATAGTGCAATAAAAATACAATAAAAAACTCCGGAAGCATTTCTGCTCCGAAGTCTTTTTCCACATCTGTGTGGTTTTGGTGCGGATAAAGGGATTCGAACCCCCATGATGTTACTCACACGGACCTGAACCGTGCGCGTCTGCC
>DGGP01000149.1:3472-3670 GCA_002392265.1 Firmicutes bacterium UBA3871
TGCCAATTCCGCCATATCCGCAAATGTCGGGTACTGCCAAACAGTACCCTTTTATTTTATAGGTTTTGGCCTCTTTCGTCAAGCAAATTATTGATATTTCTTTGCCAGGATTCTCGCCACGTGAACACCGCAGGCCGATGCCTGTGAAAGTGAATGTGTTACGCCGGAGCCGTCTCCGAGAGCATAGAGACCCTTTAA
>DGGP01000034.1 GCA_002392265.1 Firmicutes bacterium UBA3871
TTCGCGCTCTGCCTTAGCCTTTGCTGCGGCTGCGGCCTTTGCTTTTGCTGCCTTTTCTTTTTCAAGCTGACGCTGCTTTTCAGCCCTTGCCTTGGCAGCCGCCTTTTCGCGCTCTGCCTTAGCCTTTGCTGCGGCTGCGGCCTTTGCCTTTGCCGCCTTTTCTCTTTCAAGCCGGCGCTGCTTTTCTGCCTTTGCCTTGGCAGCCGCCTTTTCCTTTTCTGCCTTTGCCTTTGCGGCAGCAGCAGCCTTTTCCTTTTTCTCGCGCTCCAGCTGTTTCTGCTTTTCGCGCTTTTCTTTTTCGAGAGCCTTTTTGCGTTCGCGCTCCAGCCTTGCCTTTTCGCGTGCAGCTGCCTTTCTTTCTATCTCTGCCTGCGCCTTTGTAATTTCTTCAATAATTACCTTTCGGATTTCCACATCCGGGATGTCGTAATCATCCACGACTTCTTCGAGAATCTGGCGCGTGAACTTTGGCTTCAAGCGGTGCTTCCTGCGCAAAGTGTCCGAAATCGGTCTCTCGTCGTCTGTCAGGATAGTCTTGAAGATTGCATAGTTCATTATCATATTGTCGTAAAGACCGTAGAGATAGTCTTCATCAAAGTCGAGCGCCGACTCTTTGACATCTATTGTATAACCCACATCGTCGTACTGCTCCAGAAATTGCCACAGTGCGTAGCACCTGCGGTAATACGGATCCTTTGTCAGCAGGTTTGTCTTCATAATCGGTGAACGAACTGTTTCGCAGCCGTCCATTTCCCTCATAAACGGGGATTTTTTGAGCTCTGTTACTGCTTTTCTGATATCGTCGATGCGACGGAAAAGCTCCATATGTGAGGAATCCGTCTGCATATAAGACTGTTTGTTCTTGATGCGCATCTCGATTTTGTATTCGATTTCCTCGTAATCGTCTTCCATCTCGGAATTGATTTTGAGTACGGATTCCTGTTCATCTCCGGTAGACCAGAAGATGATATCCGTGCGCTTATCTATAAATCTGACGAGCTTGTTAACCAGGTGATATATAAATCTGTTTTCGTAGAGGTTAAAGCTTTCCTGCGTCGTCACAGACATGATTTTAGAAGGTCTGACATTTCCCTGCGCATCTATATCGCTGATGAACTGGGTGTTTCGTGCCAGATGCTTTACCGAATCCGCGGTAATCTTTTTTGCCAGCTCTACAGGCACGATTTCTTCCTCGGATTTTATGAAACGGCGAGGATTTGCTATTACCTTTATCAGTGAAGGTATTGCGGCCTCGACCTCTCTCATCCACTTTTCATCGACTTTTTTGTGAAGTACACGATTGAACTGCTCGATTTGATTCGGAGCACCTTCTATCATGCCCATCATATAGTTGTAATAGCTATCTTCTTCCATAGCTCTTTCAACCTTGTTTCTGTATTTAAGATACATATCGATGAGTGTGCCTGCCATAAATAATCCTCCGTGACTGTGACCCAATCATTAAATTATTACAAAAACCCGCCCTTTGGCCGGGACGGGTTTGGCTTTTAGAATAAATTCTGGATCTTGAGAAGATACTTTCTGCTTTCAGGGAGACCTGTCTTTCCGAAGGTCTTTTCGATGAACAGAATGAGTTCCTTGATTTCATCCTTTACATAAGGAATATTCATTGACTCAAACTTCTTCAGGATCTTGCGGCATACCAAAAAGTCTACCGCTTCCATCTCAGTGCCGCCACAAGCCACATATACCGGTACGAAATCATCTATCTGCTTTGAGATACGGTTACCAAAGCTCATCTTGAATCTGGTAAGCAGATATCCGTCCAGTTTGTATATGCGTGAACGCATCTGTTCAGAGATAGGATACAAATCCTTTGCCTCATTAAACATAGCACTCAGGTGATCAGTTGTTATGGATATAGGTTCTGTGTCCGGAGCCTCAAAGGCTTCTGCCTTTTCATTCAGCTCGATTGCGATTGCACGGTCATAAACCTTATCTGTAATGGTAAATGTGGAGTCGTCGTTGTTGGCAGTACCCACAAACCAAAGCGTTGTTGAAATCCTCAGCTTTCCGTCCTGGAGAAGCTTCGGATCCGAATCCCAACCCGTAGGGACCAAGTCAACCAGCCACTCCTCAGGAGTCGGCATTTCGAGTACGGAAAGCATTTCCGCGAAATAGTACTCGATACGGGCCAGGTTCATTTCATCCAAAACTATAAAGCTGGGCTCTCTGCGATAACCTGCTTCATATACGGCACGGAGGAACTCCGTTTCGTTAAATCTTTTCGTGAATTCGTTGAAGTAACCGAGAAGCTCGGTTTTGTCTCTGTAAGAAGGCTGAACCGATACCAGTGTGGCGAGATTCCCGAGGAACTTGCCGAATGAGTAAGGCAGTGATGTCTTACCTGTACCGGATATACCTTCGAGGATTAATATCCTAGATGCCGCCATACCCGCTATATAGAGTCTGACAACCTCCGGCTTGTAATAAAGTCCGAGCTTGCTTGCGGCATAATTTCTGTATCTGACACACAGGTCCTCGAGCGTAATGCTGTCGTTATATGCCGGCTCAACGAAATCGCTGTATCTTTCATCCACCAAATCGAGCTTGGTGAATCTGTGTTCTCCGTTTGATCCGTCTTTCCCCTTTTCGCCGTTCTTTCCTTTTGCTTCTTCCACCTTTTCGGCATAAGCCTCAAGGCTGTCGCCCGGTGAAAGCCCCAGTTGCGATACCTGCATGGCCATAATCTGGTTCTTCTCGTTGATCAGCTCCACAACCTGTCGGTTTAAGGCTCCAATCTCGCCGAGGAGCTCATCCTGGTCGAATTCCTGGCTCTTCTTTCTGTGTCTGCGAACAATCGTCCTCGCAATGAAGAACACAATGATTCCGAATATGCCCAGTAATATTGCCACAAGCAGTATCGTCAAAATCCAGCCGACTATCCCAAAATCCGATACATAAGCGCCGATTATTTTAACATATTGCACTATATCGGTTGAGAACAGCTTTATGACAGACTTGAATAGGCTCGCAAAAAATCCTATTAAGTTTAAGAATATGCTCGCAAGAAGTTCATACGCGAGTTTTAAAAATTCGCTCATTAATTATCCTTTGAATCTGCCTTTGCCTGTTCGGCTTCGATCTTTGCTCTGGTTTCCGCTTCAATCTTTGCCCTAAGCTCTGCTTCTATCTGGTCGCGGCTCTTTTCGTTTGCTTCCGCAACAGCTTCCTTTTTCATTTCTCCCATCACAAGAATCAGGTTGTATGCCTGATATATAAAGAATGCGAGCAGCGGTAAGATTATTATGCACAGGAAACCTATCTTTGATTTTAACATCTTGAAAAGCGGGCCGAGTACCGGCACCTTTCCGGTGTAAACACCGAGGATGTCGCCGTCTGTTATCATGCGATTATCAACAGTATCATTTGCATCACCCTTGGTAATATATTGCTTTAATCCATTGCTATCTACTATTTCCACAATTCTGTGCGTGTTAATTACAGAATTGCCATCGATTACGGTGTAAAAAGAAACTACATCGTCGACCTTGTATTCATAGCCCTCCTCGGCAGCCTTTACCAAAATCAGGTCGCCCTCGGCAAACTCCGGCTTCATGGAGTCAGAGAGAACCGTCATAGGCATATACCCGCCTATGTTCGAGGTTCCGTCGCCTTTGGTTGCCAGTGTAAATATGGTAAACACTGCTGCGATTACTATTACTATCCATAAAAGGATGTTTACTATCGTGCCGACTACATTATGTTTCTTTTTATTTTCCATTACTGTACTACTCCTTCAAAACGTAGCTGTGTAAGGAATATCGCCTCTTTTACATCGTCATTGCACTGCGGATCGTCACCTTCAATCCAGATGGTAACGGTAATCTTCTTTGTGGTCTCTGCCTCAAGTGTGAAGAGTTTTGCCGCCGAAGTTCCCGTGCCCAGACTGTCGAAAGTGCTGCTCATGGTAGCATTTCCGCCGTTATCCGTTTTGGCCGGATTTACGGTAAGAGTGGTATTCCCTGCTCTGTTAGGCTCGTATATCTTTGCGTCCTGTCCCTGCTCTGCAAAGCTGATTCTGACGCATCTGTCTATTGCCTGTCTTGAAGTAGTCTGTCCCGGTTTAGCGGTTACGCTGGTACCGTCGTCCGCACCCGATGACGAATCCGGTGCGAGGTATACATCCATCGCCTTGCTGCCTATAAAGTACAGATCAAACTGTAAATACTGGGTAGCAGAAGGTGATACGGTACTGCCGCTTTGGCTGTAAAAGTTCTTGCCGTTTCCGCTTGTTACAGGGTTCATACTGATACCGCCGAGTGTAAGCCCCGATCTGATTTCGTTGCCAAGCTGCGTATTGATATCAGCATTGTCTACGGTATTTTTACCGTTATACTGCGCAATAGTGGTATGCGTCACGGTGTCCACATAAAGTGAATCACCTGCAGTAACTTTGAGTTCCATTTCCTGTACTTTACCGGACAGGGAAAGTGTGAACCATGCATACGTGCCTGTAACTAATATTATAAGCGAAATCAACGTTGTAATCAATGCAATATAGAGTTTTGATTTATTTTCTATCGCTATTTTCATGATTTTTTCCTTGATTGCCTACAAATTAGCTGTTCTGAGAAGTGAACTCGAGATTAACAGTGAGGTCCTTTGCGGAAAGACCGGATACGCAGTCAACATCGCAGCCCTCGAGCCAGATGTAAACCATGATTCTCTTTGCGGTATTCGCTGTGAGCGTTGCAATAGCGCCGGAAGGCCTTGTTGCAGTGTAGCCTGTAATATTTCCTACTGTGCTTGTGCTGTCAACAGCCTTCGTGATTCCGTCCGCATCACCGGTTGTGGTAATTTTGTTGTCATCGATATGATTGTCAGGATCCGGTGCCCAGATGTAGGTAGAGCCACCCTCTACAACGAATGCTACTCTTACCGCAGGGGATGCCTGACCTGATACAGTAGTGTTAGTTCCGAGGTAGATGGATGTTCCTGTAGTGGATTTCAGATAGAGCGGAATTGCCTTTACGCAGTTATCTGTAATGTTGTTTGTCTGTTCAAATGTCTTTGCGATATTCACACCGCTACCGTTAACTTCCCAAGATGCTGCTCCGTCAGCAACCTTGTAGAAAGTAGCCGCATTAATGGTTGATGCAGGGATAAGTGCTGCGCCTGTCAGAACCGCACCCTTTGAAGTGTAAAGAGCATTAAGGTCGGCTGATGTGATAAGCGTCTTGAATGTGTCTGCAGTAGCACCTGTGCCGCTGAGTGCACCTGTCCAATCAGCCGTAGTAAGCGCAATCTGAAGGTCATCTACGGTCTGAGCTGTAAATGTCATTGAATCTACCTTTACAGTAGTGTTCGATACGAACCATGCATAAGTTGATGTTCCGAGCGCGAGCGCTGCAACAACCAGCATTGCGATAGCTGTCATTAACTGTTTCTTTGTGTTGCTCATTTCTTTTAATCTCCTTTTTTAACACATTTTTCAATAGCAAATCGTAATTTATAATAAATTAAATTATTACCTATCTGTCCTGAAGCGGATCCGCAACATTGAAGTTCATAGAGAACCTGATCATTCCGCCTATTATATCATCTATACATTCAGGGTCATTTCCTTCGAGATATATAACCACACAGTATTTGTGAACCTCGCCGACCTTGAAGTTTGTAACCTTTTCGTTTATTACGACATCATCCGCATAAAACGGTGCTGCGTCCGGTTCGGGCTTGCCGTTTTTGGCGCGCTTTGCATACACTATCCTGCCGCCCTTTACGGAGCTGTACAGAACCACACGAACCGCATTGTCTACGCCCTTGCTCTGTGACTCCACAGGAATTGTCACATAGTAGTCGATGTCTTCCTTTCCTGCGTTTCTCAGGTAGAACGTATAAGCCATATAGTCGGCGCCGTTGTGCTGACCGTCTATCTTGTCTATATCATCCGGCAGGTCTGTCAGAGTAATGTTTGTCGCATTCTTTACCATCTCTGCCGTGAGTCTTGCCTGCGGGTTTTCAAAGCCCGGTGTATCGCAAAGCGATATGCCCTGCTTGTACATATCTATTCTGTTTAGGTTGATGGTGAAGTTTCCCATCCTCTCCTGTATGTAGGAGGCTGTGCATGTGGTAAGCAGCAGCAGCAAAAGTATCAGGAATATCAGCGTAAGCTTTTTTGCCTTCGTCACCCTGCGGGCTGCCTTTTTCAGCGCTCTGCGTTTTATCAGCAGGCTCCTAGCCGCTTCGGTATAATCCTCGTCGGCTGCCAGTTCGCTCACCACTTCCGGATCCACATACGGTGAAAGCGGTTCTTTCATAAGCTTTTCCTCACGTCTATTTCGGTATGGAAGCCACATAAGCGGCAACTTTCTCTTTCTCGCCCTGGTTCTCGAATATAAACCTCAGGCCCACCATATGCTTGAAGGCATTTCCGGGCTCTGTGCTTCGAACCCAGCAGACTTCACTCCTGCCCGAAAGGCCTTTCTTTTTGCCCTGCCCCGGCAGGTTTACGGTGATTATCTCGCCAACGGTAAGCGGAGTATTTTCGTAGAATGCAAGTCCGCCTGCCGATATGTCTTCGCTCATTCCGATGCTTTCGTCTTCCTGTATCTGACCGTGGGCATCCCACCATATCTTCACGAAGGTGATATTAAGGCGAGCCTTTACACGTACATCCGTACGCTGGAAGAACTCTCGTACCTCCGAGGTCTTGCGGACTCTCCAGTACTGGCGCACGCCCTGCTTTACAACATCGTCGATATAACCCTCAACAGCATAGGCAACGCCATCCATGGAATACTTTATGAGGAGCGGCTGCATATCGCCAACTACTGCTCTTTTGCCATTCACAATCGGGATGGTTATTAGGATCGATGAATCGGAAACGTTCTTTTCAAACGATGATTTCATCTCTTTTCCATACTCGCCGTTTATAATCAGCATAGTAGCGATTTTCGATCCGGATTTAATCTTGAGTTTTTCCAAGGTTTACCTCCAACTAAAAAACCTCTAAAAACTGCTTCAATTATATTTTAGAGGTTTATGTGTACATTTCCGTAACTTTTGCGTTACTTTTCCGTAACTTTTGACTAAAATTACATAATTTTTTTCAAAAAAATGATTTTAAATTGTTTTTTTGTTAACCGTTACTTCTCTGCCTTTTAATTATTTGCCTTTTTATAATAACATTGGTCGGCTCAGCCCAGCTGTATTCGAGCATGAACTCTCCCATATAATTATTATCGCTTTCGTAGTTGCTCTGAATCAGCTTGCAATAGTCGCAGTCAATCCTGTCGACATCCACCCAGATGCTGCCTCTGCCGGTATTTACTATGTCTTCACAGTCCACGCTCTTCAAGGTGTTCTTTAATTCCATAACAGCTTTTCTGTAAAGAGCCTTCACAGGATCTGCAAACGGTTTATCCTCCCAAAGCTTGTCAACCGCTTCTTCGAGACTGACCTGGCTGCCGTTGTGCTCTATGCAGAGCGCAAACAGCTCCTTTGATTTGGCATTCTTGAAATTGAGCGGCTTCCCCTGATAGAAAACATTGAATCTACCAAAGGTACTCACGGAAATGCCCGACTTGTTCCCACGGTAAAGGAGCTTTGCACGCGTTACGGCAAACTCGATATCGTCTTTGTTGTACGGCTTCATGATGTAGGTGGCCGCACGCAGTGCCATGGCTTCCTGAGCATACTCACCGTAGCCTGTCACATAAACGATTATTATTTCGGGATTGATTTCCTTTAATTTTTTTCCCAGCTCCAATCCCGTCATTCCCGGCATATTTATATCCGAAATAACCAGATCTACCCTGTTTGCTTTGGCATATTCGAGTGCATCCTCAGGAAAGTCAAACTTCCCCACTATTTCGATATCCGGTATGCCCTGGCTTTCCTGCGCAAAATATTCCAATGACAGTATTTCGTCGTCAACCAATATTGTCTTCATTCTCATCACTCCTGCTTTGCTCGATACGGGCCACTCCCACAGGCAGTTTTATTACTGCCGAGGTTCCTTTGCCCACTTCGCTTGTTATACTGAGGCTACCCTTTGTCATGGTCTCTATACGGTATTTTATATTCTTTATACCTATAGATTTGCTTTCCGCTTTTTCCAAAGACGCAGCATCAAAGCCCACCCCGTTGTCCTTCACTTCAATATAATAATATTCTTTGCTGCGATAAGCCCGGATTGTTACCTGACCGCCCTCACGTTTTTTTGAGATACCGTGCTTTATGGCATTTTCCACTAAAGGCTCCACCGAAAGCACCGGCACGCGGAAATTACTTTCGTCTATTTCATACACCACGCCTATGCGCGGAAATCTGACCTGCTCTATATCTACATATGCCCTGATATGATCGAGCTCATCCTTGAAAGGCGAAAGGCCAAAGTCCTCCATCGCATTCATGTTTCGACGAAGATAGAGAGAAAACTGCTGAACCAGCTTTTGCGCCTTTGGTCCGTCCTGAGTGATCAGGATATTGATTGAGTTAAGGACATTATAGATAAAGTGAGGTCTGATCTGGGACATCATCAGCTGCACCTTGCTGTCCATCAGCTGCTCTTTAATGACCTGATTTTCTTCCTTGCCTATGTAAATGTCTCTGAGTATGACAATCCATGCCGCAAAGACCTCAACAAAGGTTGAAATCGCCGTACCTGTTGCCAGGAATGTGTAATGCCCCGGTATTAAGAACGCCAGCAGATCAAAGATCTGGATAATAAGGCAAAATACCGCTATTGCCGCAACCCACGCAGGATACTTAAACAAGTCAATCCTCGGCCTGATATAAATCAGAAACCAAATAGCCGTGGCTATCAGACCCAAATGCAACAGCGCCATTATAAATGTCAGTTCTATAGGCGTTATGGCAGCGACAGTTGATAAAACAATGATGGATGTAAATACCATAACCGTAGCTATCGCAGATGACCTGTTCGAGAATTCGTTGTGCGGTATGAATCTAAATGCCTGTCTTGCAAACGAAATCATCACGGCACACAAAAGAGACATAATCGCATAGTAGAACCACAGCATCAAGCCGTTATTTTTAACCATTACCAACGTCTGCGAGCAGTACTGAAATTTTCCTATTGAATACAGAACAGTATAAAGTGCCAGAAGTGTGACCAGCTTTCTTCTCTCTGAGTCCTTCGAGAAAATGCATCCCGAAACAAAAATGAATACCCCGAGCAGCAAAAGTGCCACCGCACCCATATATACCGTGATATTGTCAGCATACATCGCTGCAACTCCCGCAGAGTTGCCCCCTATGATAATATCTCCGATGTAAGTGCTGTTTATTATGTGCGGCAGGCTGTAATCAATTTTAATTACCTTCCCCGCATCAAGTACGCTGAGAGGGACAATGGCCCACGCATTCTGAGGCACGGTGAAAAGACGGGCCGAAAGCTCTTCCGGATTTGATACCGGGCGCGGCTGCCCATCTATCGTTACCTGAACCGAAGCATTTCGCAGATTTATATAAAGATTATCGCCATTATCCACATCAGCCGGGATAATATTTGCTATAGTCGCGCTTGTGCGTCCCGAACTGAGTGGAATTATATACGGCAGAGTTATCGCCTTTGAAGAGGAATCCAGATTATCGACATAACTCCATGCCACATTAAACTCAGAATCGCTCTCGTAGCGGATATTAGAGCTGTTTACGGGTGAGAGCAGCACAAAAACAAAGGCGATCAGCACGATCCCTGTGAAAACCAAGAAGCATTTCTGTGCCAAGTTATAATCCTTTAACATTTCTACCGTCCACGTACCTTTACATAATTTATGTTCTTTCCCATACCGCGGAATTTGTCTTCATATTCTGTCGTAATTTCCTTTGCGGAAAAAGTACTCTCTGCACTGTGCAGGTCGTAAGTCTTTTCAACCGTCAAAAGCTCTGCCGCAGCAATTTCTTCAAGTGTGAAATCAAAAAGTGCATCGTTATCTGTCTTTATTTCTATACATCCTCCGTTTTGTAGAACCCTGACATAATTTTCGAGTCTGCCTCTGTAGGTCAGCCTCCGCTTGTTATGTCTGGCCTTTGGCCACGGATCCGAAAAATTCAGGAAAATGCCTGAAAGCTCCCCCGGAGTAAAATAATCCTCCATATCCTGCACGAAATCACAAATGAAAATCAGATTATCCGTTCCCAACGCCTCTGCCTTTTCGAGCGCCCGCAGGAGAACTACGGACTGTCCCTCTATTCCTATGTAATTTCTGCCCGGATTGTTCTCCGCGCATGCTGAAATAAACTGCCCTTTTCCACATCCAATCTCTAAAAAGATGGGATTATCGTTTCCGAAAACCTCGTTCCACCTGCCCCGATACTCTTTTGGATTATCTATCATGTGCGATGAAAGAGCATGCAGCTTTTCATCGAGATTCTTTACTCTGCGTTGTCTCATATATTCTGAGTTACCTGCCAAAAATGATTATTATCGCCGCAAAAGCCGCCTGAAACGCAAATCCTGCAAGGTCGAGCCTTGTCATCTGCATTGAGTTCATGCGCGTTCTGCCCTCACCGCCTCTGTAGCAGCGTGCTTCCATGGCCATCGCAAGGTCCTGGGCTATGCGAAACGAACTGATGAAGAGCGGCACCAGTATAGGTATCAGGTTCTTTGCGCGCTTCACGAGGCTGCCTGTTTCAAAGTCTGCGCCTCTGGCCTGCTGTGCCTTCATAATCTTGTCCGTCTCTTCGAGCAGTGTCGGTATAAATCTGAGTGCGATAGTCATCATCATTGCTATTTCGTGCGCCGGTACGCCTATGCGTCTGAGCGGTGAAATCAGCTTTTCAATGCCGTCTGTCAGGCCTATTGGCTTTGTGGTCAGCGTCAAAAGTGATGCACCGAAAATCAGCAAAACCAGCCTACCTGCGAGAAACGACGCTGTTCTCAGGCTTTCCCGCGTAATCGTGAGAGGTCCCAAAACGGCTATCGCTTCGCCCGGAATCATAAACAGATTTAGCACAAAGGTGAACACAATGATAATAAATATCGGCTTTACACCGCGTAGGATAAACCCGAGCGGTACCTTTGAAAGCGCTATGACCGCTATCAGAGCCAGAGTCGAGATAGCGAGGCCGAAAGCGTTTTGCGCTATGAAAAGCACAATTATATATAAAATTGTCGCTATTATTTTCGTCCTCGGATCCAGTCTGTGTATCAGAGATGTTCCCTGATAATACTGCCCCAGGGTGATATCGCGTATCATTTCTTTTTATCTCCCGAGTACCTTTATAATCTCGTCTGCAGCGCCCGCAACATCAAGCGGAATGCGCCCGATTGGCACGCCGCTGGCCTTTAGTCTGCGTAAAAACTCCGCAGCGGGCGGAGCCGAAAGCCCCATTTCATTCAGCTCGTCAGCCCTGCCGAAAACCTCTTCGGGAGTTCCGTCCATGACGAGCTTTCCCTTGTTTATCACGAGCACATGATCGCACATTGCGGCCACATCGCTCATATTATGTGAAACCAGTATGGTAATATTGTGCTGTTTTTCGTGGATATCGTTAATCATACCCAGCACATCTTTGTGAGTTTTAGGGTCAAGCCCTGCTGTAGGCTCATCGAGAATCAGGACTTCAGGCCTCATTGCCACAACGCCTGCAATTGCCACTCTCCTCTTTTGCCCTCCGGAAAGCTCGAAAGGCGACTTGCCGCCAAACTCCTCCGCATCCAGCCCGACAAGCTCAAGTGCCTCCACGGTTCTGGCTCTGACCTCTTCATCGGAAAGACCCAGATTCTTCGGACCGAATGCGACATCCATCGCCACGGTTTCTTCAAAGAGCTGATATTCGGGATACTGAAAGACGAGTCCCACCTTTCGTCTGATTTCAAGCAGATTGCTGCCCTTTTCGGTTATGTCGGTATCGCCCACAAAAATGTGTCCCGAATCGGGCTTTAGCAGGCCGTTTAAGTGCTGCAGCAGCGTCGACTTGCCACTGCCTGTATGCCCTATTATGCCTGTGAAGCTGCCATCTTCTATTGTAAAACTCACATCGTCCAGAGCCACCGATTCATCTGGCAGTCCTTTGGAATATACGTGAGTGATATTACTGACCTTTATCATGTGTTTCTGTTCTTTTCAAAATAAAATCTGCGAGCTCGTCTTCGGTGACTATGCTCTTTGGCAAATCAATGCCTGCGGCTCTGATGTGCTCTGCGAGCCGGACCGCAATCGGTATATCGAGGTTAATTGCTCTGAGTTCATCTGCTCTGGAGAATACCTCTTCGGGCGTACCCTTCATGACTATATGGCCGCCATCCATTATTATTACATCATCTGCCGTTGCCGCTTCCTCCATGAAATGAGTTATCAGCACGATAGTCATGCCTCTCCTGTGGAGCTTGTGGGCAATATTCAGCACTGCGCTTCTGCCCTTTGGATCGAGCATCGCCGTCGGTTCGTCCATTATAATGCAGTCGGGGTGCATGGCCATTGCTCCCGCTATCGCTATGCGCTGCTTTTGACCGCCCGAAAGCAGATGCGGTGCCTTTTTCCTGAACTCGTACATGCCTACATCCTTCAGTGCCTCGTCCACTCTGTCCCTGATTTTTCCCGGAGTTATTCCCAGATTTTCAGGGCCAAAGGCCACATCATCCTCAACTATTGTCGAAACCAGCTGGTTATCGGGATTCTGGAATACCATAGCCGCGCAGCGTCTTATATCCCAGAGATACTCTTCGTTTGATGTGTCGTATCCGTCCACCCACAGCTTGCCGCCTGTCGGAAAAAGCAGTGCATTCATGTTTTTTGCAAGAGTGGATTTCCCGCTGCCGTTGCGTCCTATGATTGCCGTAAAGCTGCCTCTTTTCACTGTAAAGCTGACGGAGTCTATTGCCTTTCCGCCTGCTGCGCTCTCATCGGTAATATATTCAAATGTGAGTTCATCCGCACGGATGATATCCGATTCTTTTGGCATACTATTTTATCTCTTCAACGATGCAAAGATTCATATCCGGTTTCCCGGCTTCACTGTAAAGGCGGAGTACCATTGTTCTGGTAGGAACCGGTTCTCCACTCGGTTTTAAAAATCTCTTTTCTAGTTCAAAGGATTCCAGCGCACCGGCTTTGAAATCCGTTAAAAGCTTTTCATTCTTTTCTATATCGTCAGGATGTGTCAGAAATCTCCAGTCCGTATTGAGCGCACTATATTTGCTGATACCCAGAATCTCGCAGAATTTTTTGTTTACATCCGAAGGAACGGGGCTGTCATTCACATAGATAGCCATGCCAAACGGGGAGCATTCGAATACCGTTCTGAATGCATATCTCTGGTCCGCCATCAGAAGCGTCTGAATTTCATCGAGCTTGTTTTCAATATCGCAGCCCACGATACCGCTGAACTTTCCGCTTTCATCGGATACGGCCGCTTTAAACTCCATAGTCAGCCCGCCGTCATCCCTTTTATACTGCTGTGCCTTCTTGTTTTCTCCAAACAGAAATTCCCAGTCTCCCTGTCTGTAGCGAATGGCATCTGCATCTCCGAAAACCTCATAATCGAGCTTTCCTATGCAGTCCTCCGGACGCTTGTTCAGATTTTCCGCAAAACTCTTGTTTACATACAGATATTCACCTGCGGTATTTTTGTACCAAATTTCAAACGGGAGCTTGTCGAGTATCAGTTCGAGCATAATCAGCTTTTCCTGTACACTCATTTTTGCCTTTTCCACTCTGTCTGTCTTTTCTACGATTTCTACCATTTCTACTAACCTATCTTCAAATCTTTATAGTGCGCCTTGGAGTATCAGCTCGTTTATGAGCATCTCTGTGTATCCTGTATCAAATATTATTCCTTCTCTTTTCCTGAGTTCTTCTATTACTTCTTTTTGCTCCAGATTTCTGCCAAAGCGCGGATTTGTAAGCGCATCATAATAATCAACCACCCTTATTATCCTGCTCTGCATGGGTATTTCTTCACCCTTTAGACCATTCGGGTAGCCCGATCCATCTATATTCTCGTGGTGATGAAGCACGTAATCAGCCAAACTACCGTAAGTGCGTGAAGCATGCAGCAGTCTGTAGCCGATTTCGGAATGCTTTCTGACGATACTCGTATCGTTGGAATTTTTATCTCCGAGGATAGGTTTTCCGGGCTCTGACCTCATTGCATTGCACGCAGCCATTCCTATATCGTGCAGCCTTGCGGATGTCACGACTTCGTATGTGAGGATGCTGTTCAGTCCCAGAACCTGTGCCATCCTCTCTGCAAAGCGCTCAACATTGTTCATATGGCTTGCTTCGAGTGGGTCGCGTCTCAGCATTGATATCATTCTGTCAACAATCTTATCACCGAGGTCTCGCGATTCGATGATTTTGTTGTTGTACATTTTTTCTTCGGCCACGAGAATTGCAGACTCGAAATCGAGCCCGTCACCCAGTCTCATCGTTACGGAGCCGAGTGCCACCGAATAATCCATGAAGCCCGCGCCCATATTACGGATTTCATTGTGCATTGCGGTCTCTATGCGACCGATTTCGACCTCGTCCACGCCCGGGAAGGTAGCGAGGAACTCGTCTCCTCCGAATCGCACGGCAAAATCTCCGTGTTCGTTTGTAAACTTGCGGAAAACTGCGCCTGCAGCTGCAATCAGCTTGTCACCTTCGGCATGTCCGAATGCGTCGTTGCATATCTTTAACCCGTTCGCATCGCCCATGATGATGGAATAGGGATATTTCAGATTCTTTATCTTTTCATCTAAATGCTTTATATACCAGGTTCTGTTGTAAAGTCCGGTCAGCTCGTCGGTAAAGCTGACTCTTTCAAGCTCTGCCTTTGTTTCCTTTGAGGCCGTGATATCCTCTATCATTATCAGCAGCTGGTAGCTGTCACTTTCATCCGATGAATATCTGGTTATCTGGATGTTAAACCATGCCAGTGACTCATCTCCGCGGACGAGCTGCCTTTCGACATTAAACTCGCTGATTTCGCCCCTCAAAAGCTGCAGCGTTTTCTGCATGATTTCTTCATTGCCCTTGCCGTGGAAAGCATAATCCGTCCATCGCATAGCCATAATCTGCTCCTGCGTATAGAAAACAAGCTCTGAGAATCTGTCGTTAAACATGATGGGCTTTTCGCTTTTCGCGTCGAAAACCATTAGCCCCACAGGTACGTTATCATATACTGCCTTGAACTTTTTCTCTGCCTCGGCAACTCTGCGTGAATGCTCACCAAGCAGCTTCTCCGCCGTCACATCCTTGCAGTATCCGAGAATGCCGACCATCTCGCCATAAGGGTTGAAGATAGGCATTTTTACAACTTCCTCAAAAGTCCCGTTGGGCAATGCGTATGTGGAAATGATTCTTTCGCCCGTTATCGTTACCTCTTCATCGAGGCGAGTGAAAATATCTACGAGATCCTGATTCTTGTATATTTCATCATCCGTCTTTCCGATGACATCTATATCCATAATATCATCGGCTATCTTCATAATCTCGTTTGAATAGAGATATCTGCCCGATATGTCTTTAATCCAAACCTGCATTTGCAATTCAGCAAAAATCTCTTCAAAGGCATCAATCATCCACTTGAATCTGTTTGGATCATTGATGTCACAGATTAATCTTGCGTCCATTATAATACCTGCTTTTTGTACAAATCTAAGGGGTGAATTACATCATTTCAAAACCCACCCAAGTATATATGATACCATAATTTACGTTATAAGTAAACAAAGTTAAAAGCCGGACGGTTGCCCGTCCGGCTCAATTTATCCTTTGACTAAACCAATTCGAGGAATACCTGCTCTGCGCAGTCGCCCTGTCTAGGACCGAGCTTTAAGATTCTGGTGTAACCACCGTTTCTTTCTGCGTACTTAGGTGCAATCTCATCGAAGAGCTTCTTTACAACATCTTCATCAAAGATATATTCCATAGCCTGTCTCTTTGCGTGGAGATCTCCGCGCTTTGCAATAGTAATCAGCTTTTCAGCTTCTCTT
>DGGP01000022.1 GCA_002392265.1 Firmicutes bacterium UBA3871
GGCTTTGTGATATAATCGTCTGCGCCCAGCTCGAGACCAAGCACCTTGTCTATTTCCTCTTCCTTTGCCGTCAGCATCAGAATCGGCACGAGGCTGGTTTCCCTAACCTTTTTGCAAACCTGAAAACCGTCCATCAGAGGCAGCATTACGTCGAGAAGTATCAAATCGGGATTCTCGGACATTGCTTTTTCATATCCTGCCTGACCGTCGTATGCTGTCAGCGTTGCATAGCCTTCCTTTTCAAGGTTAAATTTAATGATGTCTGAAATAGACTGTTCGTCTTCAATAATAAGTATTCTCTTTTTTTCCATCTGCTTTTCCTCCTTGTAACTGCTTATAAGTAATTGAGAGGATTCTTTGGTGTACCTAGGTACTGAATTTCAAAGTGGCAGTGAGGTCCGGTCGATCTGCCCGTAGAGCCGACGTTTGCGATGTGCTGGCCCTGGTAAACGGCTTCGCCCACCTTCACATGAAGCTTTGAGCAGTGTGCGTAAACCGTCACATAACCGCCGCCATGATCAATCTTTACAACATATCCGTAAGAACCGGAATATCCGGAGAATATTACGGTACCGCCGTCTGCCGCTCTGATCTTTGTTCCCGTAGGGCAAGCAAGATCGACACCGTTATGCATACGTCCCCACCTCTGTCCGAACTTTGATGTGAGTCTGTAGCCGGTTACCGGATATATAAACGAGCCCGTTCCCTTCTTCGGAGGAAGTGCCTTTGTACCTCTGACTACAATAGCCGATACAGGCTCCTGCGTAATCTGGGAAGAAAGCTCGAGCTTTGCTACCTCGAGGCCGTTATTCTTTACAATTTTTGCCTTTACTTCACGCTCACCCGGCTTGCCCGCACGCTTTACCGTGGTCTCACCCTGGTAGATTGATGCGCTGTCTTCGTAGACCGTCTCATAATCAAGATATTCAATATATGTGGAAATCTCAACCGTCTGTACCGTTAAAAGCGGCACTGCCTGATTGAGCACGATTTCCTGTCCGATGGAAAGCCTTGCCGGGTTAACCGTAGGATTGCTTGCCTGCAGGTCTGCCTGAGATATGCCGTACATATTCGCAATCTCTGAGAAAGTCTCGCCCGACTGAACGATATGCGTCATTCTCTCCTCTGCACCCGTTAATATCTTGTACAGCATCTCGTCGTGCGAAAGCAACAGTCCGAGCTTTGTTTCATAAGGCTCAATAACTACATTTTCCGCAAAGCCTACATCCTCGTATTTAATCGACTCGCTAGGCGGAGCATAGGTATCTCTGACTTCCTTCAGTATCTGCCGAGCCATCTCTTCGCTCTCGACAACGCCGAACATCGAGCCTTCCGCAACAATGCGGTATCCAGTTACCGACATATCCTGCATGTAAGTCAGGGTACGCAGAACTTCAGCCTGCGTATCGGTATCACCCGTAAAGTTCCATACTCTCTTGAAGGTTATGTCCTCGTCCTTGTCTATATATACCTCGGCGGAATGCTCCTTTGAAAGCTGCTCGCTGACAATATCGAGAATCTTGGTTACATCCTCCTGATTCTTTACCATGCCGAGCGTTTTGCCGTTGTATGCGTATTCGTATGCAGTTGCCCAGTTAATTCCGGCAATTACAATCAGCGTCAGGGCCACAACTCCGCTAAAGCCGAGAATCAGATACCTTTTGTTCAAATCCGCCCAGTGACGGAAGCGGTGAATCCTTACTCCGCTCTTTTGAACAACATCTTCGGCCTTTTGCTGACGGTCTCCCTGCTTGTGGTCAAACAGATTGACCTTTTCTGCCAGAATCGTGCTGACTCTGTCCTCTTTCTCTATCAGCAGGTCCTTTACCCCTACCAGCTTTCCTGTCAGCGCCTTTTTCTTTAAATTGAATCCGGCCTTTTTCTCGCCGATGCTCTGCGAAAGCTTTACTGCCTTTTCCGGGTCTTTCTTTGCGGTCAGGCGGGTTACAAACCTCCTGATTTTTGAAAATACAGTTTCAAAGAACGCCTTTACGGCAATTGCCGCATGCTTTAATCCCTTTATAACAACGGTAAATACCTTGTCACCGTAGATATCGGATTGCTTCAGCGCTTCTCCCAAAGGGATTTCGGTAATATCGGGCTCCGGATTCTGCTCTTTTTCTTCCTGCTCCTGGGCCTTTTTAAGCTCGTCCTTTATGTCTCTGATGGCAATCTGCCCCTCGAGAGGAGTCAGGGTGACATCCATATCCGCATAGCTTGGAAGCGCTGCCTTTATTTCCTCGATGGTTTTAGGCTGCGGCTCATCCGGCTCGGGACTCGGTGTATTGTCCGGATCCGCCTTTCCGAACACAGCAATAACCGCATCCTCGGTAACAACAGGCTCCATGTTTGCCTGCTCTTCCATCATGCGTTCATGTCGCTTGTGACGACTCTTGCTGCGTTCCTCAAAGTTTGCGCGCTTTTGCTCGTTCTCTTCGCTGATTTTCGACATTATTTCTTCAACGTCAATCCTCTGAGTATAGCGCGAAACGATTTCTTCGCTGTTGCCCTCGCTAACGGCTGCTTCCTTCATCTCTTCGGTAGCTCTGCCGTAGCTGTTCATTGCGTCTATTTTTTCCTGTATACTGCGCCTTAAATCTTCTTTAGCCTTTTCTTTTGTCAGACCCTGATATTCTGATGAGATTTCATGTCCCTTTTCTATGGTCTCATAAAAACTGCGCCGACGCTCTCTCTGCGCGGGAGTCAGGCCGTCCTCATCTATCTGAGGGTCTTCAGGTTTTGTAAAATCAAAAACAAATGGCTCTTTTTCGGGCTCTTTCTTTTTTATTAAGTTTTTTACTTTTGTAAAGAAATTTGCCATTCTTTTGCTTCTTTTGCCCTCTGCTCATAGCAGGAGCATCTCACTCCTTCTTCGGTCAAGCCTGTGTCTTTACACCTTTCGCACAGGTATTTATCTTCGGTATAGTCTGCCGAAAAGCCTACTCTTTCCATCAAACGAGCTCGCTCCTCAGCTTTTTTGCTGCGTATATTGCGGTACTGCGCCGCGTCCTCACTGCGGGATTGCGAAGTGCTTTTAATCATGCCCACCATGGCTTCGCGAATCTCATCGTCCAGAGCCTTTATGCCCGGAACCTTTGCGTAGACCTCTTCACGACGCGCAGCAGCCTTTTTCTTGTTTTCTTCTCTGATGTGGTCGTAATATTTCTGCACGATTGCCACCGTAACCGGATGGTCGTCCGCAAGAGGCTTTCTGCCGGCTTTGCCCGCTTCGTGCATGTTTTTAAGTATCCCATCGAGGTATTTTATGCTCGGACTCCTCGCAGCTGTTGTCTTTTTGCATGCTGCCAGGATTTCATCCATGCTAAAGCCGTCCTCGTCCAGCCACCGGTCAATGATTTCCTCCTCAGGCTTCGATGGATTACGGTTTATGCCAAGCTCCTTGAAAATCCTGCGAATCATCGCATGACGGGCGTCACAATTTTTGATGTAAGCATCAATCTTCTCATCGGTGAAAAGCCCCAGCTCCACCCAGTTGCGCACTACTGCCCCGACATAGCTTGCCTTTTCTTTGCCAAGCGTTCCTACGCAGTAATTGTAAGCATAAATAATCATCTCCGGCGTTGCACCGTCTTCCTCTATGAGCGCATTTATGGCAGGCAGCTCACTGCCCCCCAGCGGCCTTCCGAGTAAGCCTTCGATGGCCGTAAACAGCGCCGAAAGCTGCTCATCGGATATCTTAAACCTCTCGAAGGTCTGCTGCACCGGCTTTGGCTGTGCTGCCTCAGGCTTGCCACAGCCTGCGCCGTGGCAAAATTGCGCACGCAAAGACTGAAGCTGCACCCCTCCGTCGCGCGTTTGCGAGAGGAGGCCCTGCTGCTCCCAGTAGTCAAAAGCTTCCGCAACCTTGAGGCGTGTAGTCTTCAGCTGGGAAGCAAAGATATCTTCGCTTGCTTCCATGCCCAGCGATGCGTACATCTGCGCCAGCAGATACACCTTTACATACTCCCCGGGTGCGTCGCACATATATTCACTTATGAACAAATTCTCAACCGCAGTGTCCTGAAAGCACCACGAATCCGAGAAATTTCTTCCGAACTTCATATTTTACCCCATGTCGGCCTGCTTTGCCTTGTCCGCAAACCTCGTGTATTTTTCGAGCCAGGTCAGCTCCACTGTACCTGTGGAACCCGCTCTGTGCTTTGCAATCATAACCTCGCAGACTCCCGGCTTTGTCGATGATTCCTGGTTGTAGTAATCGTCTCTGTAGAGGAAAAGAACGATGTCGGCATCCTGCTCGATGGAACCCGATTCTCGAAGGTCCGCCAGCATAGGATGGTGATCGTTTCTTTGCTCAGGGCTTCGCGAAAGCTGCGATAAAACGAGCACCGGACAATCGAGCTCTCTTGCGAGCAGCTTTAACTGCCGTGAGAGTGTACTGATTTCCTGCTGTCTCGATTCCTGCTTGCCCGAGGCAGTCATCAGCTGCAGATAGTCGATCATGACCATGTCGAGACCTTTTTCGGCCTTCATTCTGCGGCATTTATTCTTTATTTCCATCATGCTGATGCCCGGCGTGTCGTCGATAAAAATCCTCGCTTCGACGAGCTTGTCCATGGCCTGATTTAAGTTTTCCCAGTCCATTTCATTCAGCTCACCCGTGCGAAGCTTTGACGATTCAACTCGCGACTCCATTGAAAGAAGTCTCGACCCGAGCTGCTCTTTACTCATTTCCAGCGAAAAAATCGCTATCGAAGCCTTTCCCTTTAGCGCTGCCTGCTGTGCTACATTCAGTGCAAAAGCAGTCTTTCCCATTGCCGGGCGCGCTGCAAGGATAATTAAATCCGACCTCTGAAAGCCGTTCAAATAATCGTCGAGATCCTTAAACCCCGACGGAACGCCGGTAACCTCGCCGGCATGCTTTGCGGCTTCGTCTATCATTCTCAGGTTTTCGCTCAGAACATCTTCGAGCGCTGTCATTTCCTTTCTCTCGCGGGACTGTGAAATGGCAAACACGCCTGTCTCCGCATAATCGAGAACCTTGTCGGCATCCGTTTCGCCCGAGTAGCATTTTTCCACAACCTCATCGGAGTTTTTGATAAGCTTTCTGAGTATGGATTTTTCCGCCACTATTTTAGCGTAATCTCCCGCGTTTGCCGTACTCGGCACGGCGGTTGAAAGGCCTGCAATATAAGCTCTGCCGCCGGCTATTTCCAAGGCATTGCGCTTTCTCAGCTCTTCTGTCACGGTGAGATAATCGATTGCCTGGTTTTTGTAGTGCATCTCACTGATCGCAGTGTAGATTTCCCTGTGCATAGGGTTATAAAAATCTATTGGCTTTACTATTTCAAGCACATCAAGTAGCGCATCCTTTGAAAGCATGGCTGCGCCAAGCACGGATTTTTCCGCTTCCTCGCTGTGGGGTGGAATTCTTTCCTGCATTGTTTTCTCCTGTATAGCTTTACTCTGTCTTTGCTGATTTAAATGCTAACATGTACCTTGAGGCTGCCCTTTACACTCTCAAAGAGCTTTACTTCAACCTCATATTCGCCTGCTGCCTTGATTGGGTTTTCCATGGCGATATTCTTTTTGTCGATTTTGATTTTGTGCTGCTTTTCAAGCTCTTCTGCCACATCCTTGTTTGTAATGGAGCCGAAAAGCCTGCCGCCTTCGCCGCCCTTTGTCTTTATCTCAACTGTTAGCTTTGAAAGCTTTTCCGCGGTAGCTTCGGCAGCCGCCTTGTCTGCCGCCCTCTTTTCCGCTGCGATTTCCTTTTGCTTTTCAAGAGAACGAACATTGCCCTCTGTTGCTTCGGTTGCAAGTCCTCTCGGAATCAGCATATTTCTTGCATAGCCGTCGGATACCTTTACGACATCCCCGGCTTTGCCTGTTCCCTTTACATCTTTTTGAAGAATAACTATCATTTTTTTCTTCCCCTTTCTATCTCAGCTTTTTCTGCCTGAACCTTCGCGACAGCCTTGCCGATTAAATCGTCGCGGTTGTCCTTCATCAGTTCCTCCAGACTTTCGTCATGAACCTCTTTAAGCTCCTTTATCTGAGCACTGGCAAGCCCCGGAAGCTGCTCCGCCGAGCCGCCTCTGGCTACAACGCCTGCCTCTGCAAACTCTTCATCTGCCGCCGCCTGTTCTTCCATTGTTTCCTCAACTCCGATGTCGGAAGGCTTTATATGCCCTCGGTCAAGCAGCACCTTTTCAATCTTTTTTACGGTTTCTTCAGGCGGAAGGTTTGACTGTGCTCCGGCTGTCGTCAGATGTCCGCCGCCGCCAAGCTGCTCCATGATGACCTGAACATTTATCTCACCCAGGCTTCGCGCGGAGATAACCGTTCTGCCCGCCATGGTGGTGCCGACCACGAAGCTGGCCTTTACACCGCGCACGTCAAGCAGCTCGTCCGCCGCTTGGCTGTCGAGAATCTGCGCGTCGACGTGCTGGCCCTCAAGTATCGAGATGGCAATGTGCCCGCCTGCGAGGAACTTTGCGTTTGCGACGCACTTCGCTCTGAGCATGAAGGCTTGCGAATTCATCTGGAAGAATCTCTTTACCGTTGCGGTGTCTGCTCCGGCGCGCCTAAGCCATGCCGCAGCCTCGAATGTGCGCACGCCTGTCTTTACCGCAAAGCTGTTTGTGTCTACAGTAATTCCGGCAAGCAGAGCTTCGGCTTCGAACTTTGTAATGACGTTCTTCTTTTCGCCTACATACTGCAGCATCTCGGAAACCAGCTCGCTGGCAGATGATGCGTATGATTCGATATAAGACAGCTTTGCCGTCTGGATGACGTCCTCGGCCTTGCGGTGATGGTCAATTATTGCGAGCTTGTCGGTCTTTTCGAGAAGCTCCGGAGCTTCGACATAGCCCGGTCTGTGAGTGTCGACCACGATGAGGAGTGTTTCGTCATCTATCATGGAGAGTGCTTTTTCTGTGCCGATGAAATTGTAGCACTCCGCTTCTTTTGCGTTGTTGTATATTTCGGTCAGGGTTTCGTTGTAGTAATTCAGAACGATGTAAACGTCCTTACCGCAAATCATCGCAAAACGGCTGATGCCGATGGCTGCACCAAAGCTGTCCATATCCGGATTTGCGTGCCCCATTACGATAACCTTGTTTGCCTCGTCGAGCAGTCTGTGGAGAGCATGCGCAACTATGCGGCTCTTGCCCTTGTTGATTCTTTCAACCGATTGGGCGCGGCCACCGTAATATTCGACCTTGTTTATATTTTTAACCGCTGCCTGGTCGCCGCCGCGGCCTCGAGCGAGGTCGAGTGCGATTCCCGCATATTCGTCGGTCTGTGCTAAATTCTTTCCTCCTATGCCTACTCCTATAGAGATAGTAACCGGGAAGTCGGCCTCTGACTCAATCTTGCGAATTTCGTCGAGAACGGGGAATTTGTTTTCGATCATGCGGTCGCAGGCTGCTTGGTCAATAATCATAACATATGTGCTGCGGCCGACCTTTGTGATGGAGGCATTGAGCCTCATGAAGGCCTGTCTCAGCGTCTGATTGATTTCAGCAGACAAAGAGGCCCTACGCTCTTCGCCGTTTGCGGCAATCAGCTCTTCGTAGTTGTCGATTTCAACGATTACTATACAAGGCTTTTCGTCGTTATAGCGTTTTTTCAGAGTTTCCTGAAGGGTTACCTCTATAAAGTACACCGCAAGATCCGCGCCGGGCTCGTCACTTACAGGTGCTGCCATGATGCGGAAAAACTTGTCGTTCCTGCTGATTATTGGCGGAGTTTCTCTCTCGTCGAGAGTGAGGAGCTCCTTGTATCTGTAGTTTGTAAGAATAAAAATATCGGTTTCGGCAATGTCATCGTAAAGGAACACTTCCGAGATTTTTGAGTTGACTCCTGTTACCTTGCCCTCTGAATTGACGGTGCAGCACGGAAACGGAAAGTGGTTTGCAAATCCCGATATATTTTTGTTATCACTCATCTTTTTTCCTCGTCTGTAAAAGCGCATAGTGCGCACAATTATAGATACTATATTATAGCACAAGATGGGCGCAAGGACAAGAATTTGGGCATTTTTCACGGATTCTTCATAAAAAAAGAACCCCGAAGGGCTGAAGTCTTTCGGGGTTTTAGTCGTTATTAAACGAAATTATTCTGCTGTGTATGGCAGGAGTGCTACGATGCGAGCTCTCTTTACTGCTGTAGTCACAGCTCTCTGGTGCATAGCGCAAGTTCCTGTGATTCTCTTAGGAAGAATCTTACCTCTTTCGGTAACATACTTCTTGAGCTTTTCAACATCCTTGTAATCTATAACTTCAGTCTTGTCAGCGCAGAACTGGCAAACCTTTTTGCGTCTCATGCCGCCACCACGTCTCTTGTTTTCAATCATGGTATTTATCTCCTTTCAAAAGATTAATTTCTAATTACTGTTTATGATTAGAATGGCATATCGTCTTCGCCGAGTGCTTCAAATCCTGCAGGCATATCGTCGCCGCCGCTCTGGCTTTCGCTCTGTCTTGGTTCATATGAGCGGCCTGAGCCGTGTGATCCGCCGTCGCTTTCGCTCTTGCTGCCTACGAATTCAACGCTTTCTGCTACAACGTCGGTTGTGTAAACCTTCTGACCATCCTTGTTTGTGTAGCTTCCGGTCTGGATGCTCCCGCTGAGTCCGATAAGCTTTCCCTTGTTGAAGTACTTTTCAATGAACTCTCCCTGCTTGCCGAAAGCTACGCAGGAAATGAAGTCAGCCTCGGGCTGTCCTTCTCTTTTGAAACGTCTGTCAACAGCAACGGTAAATCTTGCAACAGCCATACCGTTTGGGTTGTATCTGACATCGGGGTCTCTTACCAGTCTTCCAACTAATACTACTTGATTCATACCGGGCTCCTACTCTTCATCTTTGTTGATGATGATGTGTCTCATTACGTTATCAGAAATTCTTAATCTTCTGTCCAGTTCCTTTGGAAGAGTTGGCTCAGCTTCGAACTCTGCTACTACATAGTAACCTTCGTTCTTCTTTTCGATAGGATAAGCGAGCTTTCTCATTCCCCAAACGTCTACATTGGAAACTGTTCCCTGAGCAGCAATGATTTCCTTTACGGTCTCGATTGTTGCTTCCTTCTTTTCGTCTTCCAGTGTAGGGTCAATAACGAACATAACCTCGTACTTAGTCATTGTTTTCACCTCCCTATGGTCATTAATAAATGGCGACGTTCTTTCTCGTCGCAGAGATTTTTGCCCATGCCAAGACACACGGACACCCATATATCATATCATATTTTGCTCAAAAAGCAAGTGTTTTCTGCGATATTTGCGATTATTTGCTATTATTCTCCTATGTATTCGAAGCGTTTAAATATCTTTCCGTCTCTCTCCACGGTTTCGTTCCACATTGAAGCAGGGCGGACCCAAATGCCGCCCTCGCCGTAAAGTGCTTTATAAACCACCATTTCTTCAAGTGTTTCGGAATGCTTTGCAATATAAAGCACTTCGTATTCATTGCCTTTGAAATGACGGTATCTGCCTGTTTTTATTTCTGCGTTGTCTGTCATATCGTCCTCTTTTTTGAACCTGTCCCTATATTACCTAAAAAGCAAATTTGGGGACGTGCCCTAAATTAGCCAAAAGGCGAATTTGGTGCCTGTCCCTAGATTAGCCCGTAGGCTATTAGGGCTGCGAGGGCTGCGAGCGTGATTCCGAAGAGAATCAGCATCACAGGCTTTTTAACCTGCATCGGCCTGTTTATTTCAGGGTTGTATTTGTCGAAAAGCTGCATCGAAAGGGTTTCGAGAACCTGTGTTCCCGTCGTTTCGAATCTGCAAGGATAATCCTTTGAAACCGCCTTCTGGCGTGTATATTCCTTTAGCTTGAGGCGTTCGCTTTCCGTGAGCTCGAGGCACTGCGGCGCCTGAAGCACCAGCTCTCCCGCAAGACCCGCTTCCATTACACCCGCATTTTTTGCCTTCATATTTGCCGTCAGGGTTTTACAAACCTCGAGGATTGAAGCTCGCAGGTTTTGCTTTACATAATCCGCCTTTGCGAGAACCGTTTCGAGGTACAAAGCGCTTTCCTCGGAAAGAACCGCATCCACCGTTACCTCTTTATCCTTATAAGGGTCGAGCTCCGCACTGTAGCCTTTCATCTTTTCCTTTTCAACCTCGAGTCTTTCGCGAAGCTCTGCGGTATTAAAGAGCTCATCCGCATACTTTACGGTAAACTCAGGGAAGCCGCCCTCTATGAACTTTGTCCCAAAATATTCCTGGGCCTCTTCAATTTTGCCCCACTTTAATGTCCTGCGCGCATTGTTAACCAGCTGGCTTCCAAAGAGGCTGCCCGCAAAGATCCCTATGCCTCCGCCGATCAGCGTTCCCGCACCCGGAGCGATTGCGGAGCCCGCTGCCGCACCGACCTTTCCAAGCCCGACAGCACCTGCGCCACCGACACCGATTCTGACAAAATCCATACCTATGTTAATACCCGCTTCCCTTCCGGTCTGCTTTCTCTTTGCAAGCCTCATGGTGTTTCTGAGCGTGCGCACTCCAAAAAGAACAGCCGAAACCAAAGGGATGTGTGCGGTCGCGTCGAGTGCCGCACCTGCATCAGCACCGGCACCGGCAGAGCTTGCCACAATATCCGAGCCCGTTGCGGCAATGTCTGCGCCCGACACAATGTCTGCGCCTGCATTTACGGCAGCTTCCACATCAAGCACGCTTGCAATCGGCTGGTCGGGGTTCATCGAAAGATATGCCTCGAGAAGCGTCATGCCTGAGCTTGCCGCAGTAATTGCCGCAGCATCCAGTGCAGAGCTTCCTAAAGCCTTAAGCTTGTTTACATTGGCATCCTCCCAGCTGAGCTTTGCTTTGATTCTGTTTTTTAATTCTGCTATCTTTAACCTTTTCGCCTTTACCCTGTGTTTTATCGCAAAATGCAAAACGAGAAACACTGCCGCAAGCAGCGCCAGTGCCTCAATCTGGGCAATCATGGGCTCCAGTATTTTTAACAACGTATCCATATAAAAGGTCCCCTATTTCAAAAACTTTGCAACCGTCTCGCAAAGCTCAAGCCTGTAATCCGACGAGCCATGATCTGTTTCGAAACGGCGGCTTAAAAGCTTTGATCCGTCTATGGCTCTAATTGCGTTTTCAAGCGGCTCGCAGTGGTCCTGCGGCGGCGTCACATTGTCGATTGTACCACCTATAACCATCAGGTCTCTGCCCGCAAGCTTCCCGGCAAGCCCTGCAAGAGGATACTCCTCTCTGTGCTCGCACAGCTCCGCTTCCATAATCTCTGCACTTGTGGAAACCAGCCAGTCCTGCGCTTCCGCAAGCATAGCGTGTATGCCGTCTGCGCCTTCTTTTGGCATTTCAGCGAATCTTCCGATGTCGCACGGTGTGATCAGAACGCCCTTTTTAAATTCTCTGTGCCTTGCCATCATGTGTGCAGCCACAAAACCGCCCAGACTGTGACCTACTGCATAAAGGTTTTCCGGGTCAAAGCGCATCCAGTCGCAACCCTGCGAAAGCACAAAATCGATTACGGTTTCCGCATCTTCGAGGGTGTGCGCTATGCGATATTCGCCTTCGCTACCCCAGCAGCCGCTGTAGTGAAAAGTGATAACGCCAAAACCTTCGCGCCTCAGATACTGTGCCAGATCAAAGTTTCGTTCGTTTCCGGGTATGCCGTGGAAAAGGATAACCGTAGGAGCCTTTCCGCTTCCTTTCGGAGAATAGCCCTGCGCAAAGATTTTGCCGCGCTTTCCGCGTATCAGGATACCGTCACTCTTTGGCCTTTGCGAAGAGTTTCCGCAGTGTTCTTCCGAAAGGGTAATATTAAAAGTGTTTCCCATTTGCTATATCCTCCTTTTCGCGGGTTAAAACCGGTTTTGAAACTAATATCCGGACTAATACCCGAAAGTGTAGTAAATCACCAGATGACCATTTATTTTATAAGTAAGTGTAAACGGCATATCGTAATCAAGCTCGCCGATCCAGTGCCAAAGCAGACCATCCTTGAAATAGCCCTCATCATCGATTAGCTGATCGCCGTTTTGGTAGGTGATATTAAACTCGTGCTTGTACTCCTTTATATCATCGGAGGCAAAACGATAAATCAGCTCTACCTCTACGCCTCTTCTGATTTCAATATCGTAATCAATTAAATAATTGAAGATATTCTTTCTGTCGTTCGGCCCTATATTAAAGCCCTTGAAGCAAAAGAATTTTTTATTGTTTACGCTGTAGCGCGCATCCGGACCAAGGAGGAATTTTGCGTTCTTTCTGTCCGCTTCCGTCCTGAATACAATCTTTTCGACGTAATCAAAAGGAACCTTGTCCGGATAGAGCAGCTCTGCCGCACGAAGACGCGATTCTCTGTCATGCTCGTTGCGGTTTGCAGGAGCAGGGCGGAAAATCGATCTCCAGTCCAAATTGTCTTTTGCGGTTAGCATGTCTTTGTAAAAAACGGTTCCCCGAATTGTTGAATCGCCATCCGAAAAGCGAACCCCGTCGGTTCCCGCAACCCGACTGTCAAACACCAGGCAAACCGGAATCGGCATATGAGGAAGTCTCTCCTCTTCAAGCTTTATGCCTTCCATCTCGTAAAGCTCGTCAGGCTTTGGTGTGTAGCGCATGCGCACGAATTTCTGTGTGTCCAGTGCCACCCAGTTCCTGTGCTCCTCGCCTTTTATCCCTCCGGACTTGTACGCTTTGGCAAACTCCGCAAAATCCATATAGTAATAGAATCCGTCGAACCTGTATTCTCGAAGGACCTTCATTAACTCTGTATATTCCTGCTGTCTGGACATTTGTGCCATAAATTCTCCCCTCATCAAAACTCGATTGCTAAGCTTTCTCCCTCAAATCCTCCGCAAAACGAAGACACTGAGCCAGGGCTTCTCTTTTTGGAACGCCCGCCAGCCGAAGCTTGTGGGCAAGGCCGAGAATCTCACCAAAGGCTTTGTCTTGCTCAATGCCGGCAGCTATCAGATCTTCTCCCTTTACAAAAGGCTTTGCCATCATCTCATTAAAGATTTCAAGCCTCTCCCAAAGAAATTCCTCGTAAGCCACAGACATTTCGCCGTCAGCTTCATGCCGCCTGTCGCAACGTGCAAGCAGAACCAGCCCTACCGGATCCACGCTTTCGTCAAACAGTCTGTTCGTCGCCTTGACGCCGCTGTTTTGCCCCGCAAGCATATTCGGCCTCATATGTAGTTTTATCATATTAAGAGAATAAAAGTGCAAGCTTTTTTCCTGGGTCAGCCTCCCAAGCAGGCTCCCGGCTATCTCCAAGCCGGCGATTTCATGATTTATCGCCCTGATTCTGCCATCTATTTCGGCTGTTGTCACCGCTTTCCCAAGGTCATGCATCAGTGCTGAGAGCATAAAGCCTTTTTCGTTTGAAGGTCTGCGCTTTTCGGTATGCAAAACCTCTGCCGCATTATCAAGCACCTGCATCGTATGAATCCAGACATCTCCCTCCGGGTGGTATATCGGACTCTGCTCGAGACCAATCAGAGGCTCAAGCTCTGCAAACCATGTATGAAGCTGTTTCATTTCCCGCAGCACCTCAAAAAAGATGCTCGGCTTTTCAGCCTTCAGCAGTGCCTTCTCAAGCTCCCCCATAACACGCTCTCTTGAAAGCGCACCTGTGTCCATACTGCTGCAAAGCTTAATTGTTTCGGGTGCTACCCTGAAATTAAATCTCGCTGCAAACTGCGCCGCTCTGAAGACGCGCAGGGGATCTTCCCTGAAGCCGTCGTCTGTAATATGCCGAAGTATCCCTTTTTCGAGGTCCTCCTTGCCGCCGAATTCATCAAGAATCTCTCCGGAAAGGATGTCCTGCATCATTGCGTTTATGGTAAAATCGCGCCTTTCGGCAGCCTTCCCTGTTCCGATAAACGGATCTACAAAAACTTCGAAATCCTTGTGGCCGCGGCCCGTTGCCGCCTCGGTTCTCGGCATTGCGATATCAATGCTGCTGCCATAGATTCCGTAAACGCCAAAGCTGGCGCCTTTTGTAAAGCAGCCGCTTTTTTTACCCTCTTCGCGCCGGGGCGCAACCTTTTCGAGTATAAGCTCCAGCCTTTGCGGCTCCACACCGTGAACCTCTATATCAATATCCTTGCTTTCAATGCCAAGCAGTCTGTCGCGAACTATGCCACCCACGAGGAAGGCTCTGCCGCCCGCCTCGGCCACCGCCTGTGCAATCGCTGTACTCAGCTTTTTATCATCCATTAGTCTTTAATCTGCGAAGGCACGAATTTGCCTTTATCCATTACCCAAATTTCCTTAAAACCGCAGTCCATGGCATACCGCGCCGCTTCTTCGAGCATAAAGCCCGCATGCTCCGGTCTGTGCGCATCTGTTGCAAGTGTGATTCTGCCACCCATATTTTTGAGCTCGCGAAGCAGCCTGCGCGTAGGATAAAAGCTTTGGCGATATCCCCGGCTTACTGCGCCGGTATTCACCTCGAATATTTTGTCATGCTGCACGAGAATGCGCATTCCTTCGATTGCGGCCTCCTCGTACTGCGGATTTGTGATATCAAACAGCATGTTCTCCGGAAGAGTGGTCTCCGGCTCGTCAAACTTTGTAATCAAATCGTAATGTGCCACTATGTCAACAGTTTTGTCGGTTGCCATACGCTTGTACTGGCTGTAGTAAAGCTCTGCGGCAGCCATTGCATCGCCGTCGTAGCCGGCCTGAATATAGTGCTCCAGCGCCTTGCGGGAAAGATCTACCTCGCGGTACTGCACGGCAAGCCCTCCGTCTTCGCTTGGAAAGCGGTCTATTGTCTCGTATTCGAGATGTTCGGCCGTTCCGTCAGGCAGAGGGAGGAAATGAACTGCGCCGATAACATATTCAAACCCGTAAAGGTCGAGCTTTCGCTCTGTCATGTTATCGAGCTCCACGCCGCAGTATACATTGATATGGCGGCTGTATTTGT
>DGGP01000007.1 GCA_002392265.1 Firmicutes bacterium UBA3871
TTCCATTACGTCGTGCTTTTTCTTGCTCATTGCACGCCTTACTATATCCGCCCTGCCGAAGGAATAGCCTGCAAGCGAACGGAAGATCTGCATTACCTGCTCCTGATAAACCAGACACCCGTAGGTAACATCGAGAATTGGTCTCAGCGACTCGTGAATATATGTAATCCCGGCAGGATTTTTCTTGTTTTCGATATATCTCGGAATGGAATCCATAGGTCCCGGTCTGTAAAGTGAGATACCGGCTATGATATCTTCAAAACAGTCAGGAGCGAGGTTTTTCATGAATGCGGTCATTCCGCCCGATTCGAGCTGGAAGACTCCGCAGGTATTGCCCTGCGCAATTGCCTCGAACACCTTTGGATCGTTATATTCCATATTGTTAAAGTCGATTTCGACTCCGTGATTTTCTTTAATCAGCTCCAGAGAATCCCTGATTACGGTCAGCGTGCGGAGGCCTAAAAAGTCCATCTTCAATAGCCCCAGCCTCTCAATCGTCGTCATGGTGAACTGTGTCGCTATGCCTTTATCGGACATGTAAAGCGGCACATATTCATCAAGCGCCTTGCGGGATATTACCACGCCCGCAGCGTGTGTGGAAGCATGGCGCGGCATGCCTTCGAGCGCCATCGACATATCGAGTACCTTTTGAGTTACCGGATCGTTTTCGTATTTTTCCTTTAACGCGGGATTCATTTCGATTGCCTTCGCAATGGTCATGTGAAGGTCGAAAGGTATAGCCTTTGCAATAGCGTCCGCCTCTGCATAGCTTACATCGAGGGCGCGCGCAACATCTCTGACAGCAGCCTTTGCCTTCATCGTGCCGAAGGTTATAATCTGGCTTACCTTATCAATTCCGTATTTTTCTATAACATAGTCAATTACTTCGCCTCTGCGCTCATAGCAGAAATCCACGTCTATATCCGGCATGGATACACGTTCCGGATTCAGGAAACGCTCGAAAATCAGATTGTATCTGATAGGATCTATGTTTGTTATATGCATGCAGTAGGACACGATGCTTCCGGCTGCGGAGCCTCTGCCCGGGCCTACTTCTATTTTATGGTTTCTCGCATAATTGATGAAATCCCAAACAATCAGGAAATATTCCACATAGCCCATCTTTTCTATGACAGCCATTTCGTGGTCAAGTCTTTCGTAGAGGTTTTTTGTGCGCTCGTCACTGTCACCGCGCTTTACACCGTAGCGCTCGCTGATTCCCGCCTCACAAAGCTCGTGAAAGTAATCCGCGTTTGACTTGCCGTCCGGCGCAATGAACTCAGGCAGGTGATAATTTCCGAACTCAAACTCCACGTTGCACTCATCGGCAATCCTTTGTGTGTTGTCCAGGGCTTCCGGGAAGCGCGCAAAGATGGTACGCATTTCCTTTTCGCTCTTTAAGTAGAACTGGTCATTCGGAAAGCGCATGCGCTTTTCGTCCTTCATGCTCGTGGCTGTCTGGATGCAGAGAAGCACCTCGTGTGCCTCGGCGTCGGACCTGTTTATGTAGTGTACGTCGTTTGTCGCAACAAACGGTATGCCCGTTTCTTCGTGAAGCCTTTCCATCATCGGAAGTATGCGTGCTTCCTCCTCGAGGCCCTGATCCTGGAGCTCGAGATAGTAGTTGCCCTCGCCAAAGATGGAGAGCATTTCGAGAGCTTCTTTTTTTGCGCCCTCGTAGTCGCCTGAAAGGAGGCGGTGCTGCACTTCGCCCGCAAGACATGCGGAGGTTGCGATTATTCCATCGCTGTGCGCACGGAGTACATCCTTGTCTATGCGCGGCTTGTAGTAATAGCCGTGAACGTAGCCCTCGGACACAATCTTTATCAGATTGTTATAGCCTGCTTGGTTCTTTGCAAGCAGCAGTAGATGACCCATGCGCTTGTCCTTTTCGGCGTCCTTGTCGTACATGGTTCTGGCTGCCGTGTAGACCTCGCAGCCTATAATCGGCTTTATGCCGTTTGCCTTGCATTCGTCATAGAAATCGATGACACCAAACATCGCCCCGTGGTCGGTTATAGCCACAGAGTCCATTCCCAGCTCTTTTACGCGCGCAACGAGATCCTTTATTCTCGCCGCTCCGTCGAGGAGGCTGTACTCGGTATGTACATGGAGATGAGTGAATGCCATAGGTTCCCCCTAATTCTGTCTACTTTATTACGTGTAAATCGACCTGCGGATAAGGGATATTGATATCGCCTTCGTCGAATGCCTTTTTAACCTGCTCCTGCATATAAAAATATACTGTCCAGTAGTCGGCATTTTTGCACCAGACTCTGCTGTGAAGCACTACTGCCGAATCGGCGTGATCGCCCACGAGGACAACAGGCTCCGGGTCCGAAAATACCAGCTCGTTTGATTTTGCGACCTTCAGAATAATTTCTCTGGCCTTGTCAATATCACATTCGTAGCCGATGCCAAAATTGTTGTCGACTCTGCGGTCCTTTGCTTCGGAATAGTTTGTGACTACGGAGGTTGACATATTGCTGTTCGGAACGCGAACAACCTTGTTGTCAATCGTTCTGATTGTGGTTGTCATCAGGTCGATTTTATCAACCGTTCCCGCTGCGCCGCCGGCCTCTATATAGTCGCCTTTACCGAAAGGCTTTGTAACGAGGATTAGAATGCCGCCCGCAACATTGCTGAGCGAGTCTTTGAGCGCCAGTGCGATTGCCGCACCGCATGCGCCTATTACCGTTACGAAGGTGCTGGTCGGTATGCCGAGCTTGCCGAGAGCCGTTACTATGATGAGAAGCCAGAGCGCTACTTTTGCAATATTCTTTATGAACGTGTGAAGCGCCGGGTCTATCTTTGTCTTTTCAAGTGCCTTTGTCATCAGCTTCATTACGGCCTTCACAATAAATGCGCCGACAATGATAATCAGAAGTGCGACGACAATCGGTGTTCCCATTGCAATTAAACCTTCTTTAGTAAGCATTTTCAATCCTCCATTCTTCTAATTTATCTCTATTTTATCTCTACTTTTCATAAACTCTGCCGCTTCTCTTGCGCTCGAGCTCGCCCAGAATCTTTTTGCGGAGTCTGATGTCGTCAGGCACCACTTCCACGAGCTCGTCATCGTTTATGAACTCGAGTGCTTCCTCGAGCGTAAAGTGTCTTGCAGGTGTCAGCTTGATGGCATCATCGGAGCCTGCTGCGCGCATATTTGTCGCCTTCTTTTCCTTGCAAGGATTTACGACCATATCATCGCTGCGGCTGTTCATGCCGACTATCATGCCTTCGTAAACGCGGGTGCCCGGCTCAACGAACATCTGCACGCGCTCCTGAATATTGTTCAGTGCATAGCCTGAGCATACGCCCTCTTCCTGGGCGATTGCAACGCCATTCGTTCTCTGAGGTATATCGCCCTTGAAAGGCTCAAAGCATTCAAAGCGGCGCACCATAGTGCCCTCGCCCCTCGTTTCGTTTATAAACTGATATCTGTAGCCGAGCAGCCCTCTGGTCGGCACGAGATAGTCGAGTCTGACATAGCCGTTTTGGCTGTCCATTTCGCGCATCATGCCCTTTCTCAGGTTGAGAGCGCTGATAACGGAGCCCGAAAATTCTTCCGGAACAGATATGATAACCTGCTCCATAGGCTCTAAGGTTTCACCCTGCGGTCCCCTGCGCATGATAACCTCCGGCTTTGATACTGCCAGCTCGTAGCCCTCTCTGCGCATGTTTTCAATCAGTATGGAAAGGTGCAGCTCGCCTCTGCCCGAAACCTTGAAGGTATCGGTGGTTTCGGTTTCCTCAACTCTCATGCTGACATTGGTTTCAACCTCTTTGAAGAGGCGGTCGCGGATGTTTCTTGAGGTGACGAACTTGCCTTCCTTTCCGGCAAACGGGCTGTCATTGACAATGAAATTCATTGAAATGGTCGGCTCGTCGATTTTGATGAACGGAAGGGGATCTATGTTATCCGGGTCGCAGAGAGTTTCGCCGATATTGATTCCCTCAATACCTGAAACGCAGATGATATCGCCTGCCTGCGCTTCTTCGCACTCAACTCTCTTGAGACCTTCAAACTGATAAAGACGCGAAACCTTGACCGTCTGCTTTGAGCCGTCGGTCTTGCAGAGAACCGCCTGCTCGTTTCGCTTTATCCTTCCTCTTTCAACTCTGCCGACACCTATCCTGCCGATATAATCGTCATAGTCAAGAGAGGAAAACAGGCACTGAAGCGGACCGTCGGGGTCGCCTTCGGGCGCCGGAATGTTTTCGAGAATCGCGTCAAAGAGCGGCTGCATATCACCCTCGCGCACATCGGGGTCGAGAGATGAATAGCCGTCTTTCGCGCTTGCGTAAACGACGGGAAACTCAAGCTGGTCCTCGTCCGCGCCGAGGTCGATGAAAAGGTCGAGAACCTCATCGACGACTTCGTAGGGGCGGGCGTTCGGACGGTCGATTTTATTGATGACGACCAGAACTTTTTTTCTGAGATTGAGCGCTTTCTTGAGAACGAATCTCGTCTGGGGCATACAGCCCTC
>DGGP01000139.1 GCA_002392265.1 Firmicutes bacterium UBA3871
ACCTTGCGGTTAACAGCCGCCTGCTCCACCATTGAGCTACTTCGCATCAACTGTCGCCCCGTGGCGACAAAAGTTATTATACTATAAAAGGGCTTGAGGTGTCAAGAACTTTTACGCCTCGCCATCCGAGCTTTTAATTCGGTTATCAATGCTTTCGGTTCCCATTACCCTGCGGCTCATCTGATTATACAAATCGCGCTCGTTATCGGTCATCTTGAAATATTTTGATGCGCCGCCCGAAACCGGATTTTCAAAGCGCGACATCAGTGTCTTCACTACATTCTCGCCGCAGGCTACAAGCTCACTCGATCCGCCCTCGGCTTCGAGGCTGCACTTTGATGCGATGCTTTCTATCAGCGCATTGTCTTCCGGCGTCAGATAGTGATCCATTATTGTAAGCACCAGGCCCGTGTAAAGGCGCGCATCGCCATCCTCCGCCACGGTTCTGAGGTAGCTCAGCGAGCTGTCTATAATCCTCTGCACGCTTGCGATTCCGCGTTCCTCACGTGCGATATTAAGCGTCAGCTTTATGCAGGTCAGCGCGCCTACAGCCGCCATTATCATGCAGGTTATAATCCAGCCTCTGTGCGGATTTCCGTTTGCGATTTCATCATATCCGAAATATGCTGCAAGTCCCGTCATTATAACGGCGCATGCAAGCAGCACAGTCCGCAGCTTTTTCTGGGTCTTTATCAAATCGTTTACCGACATTTGTCTCTCCTCCGGTATCTGTTTTCGGGCTTATCGCCCACAGATGAAATTATATCACATTTACGCCTGCTCGCATAGTCTGCTCGCATAATCCACCCTCAAAGTCCGCGCGTAAAAGTGGTGCAAAATTCGCTCATTTGAGGTATAATTAAATTTGTAGTATCAGCTAATATATTCAGCTTTTTTTAGATGTAGGAAAGGAAATGCTATGGGTTACAAAGAAGTATACGAATTTTGGAAAACGAGCGATTTTTTCGATGAGGCTACAAGGGCTGAACTGGCAGCACTGAGAGACGAAAAGGAGATTGAAGACAGATTCTATCGCGATCTCGAGTTCGGCACGGGAGGTCTGCGCGGCATACTCGGCGCAGGCTCGAACAGGATGAATAAGTACAATGTTCGACGCGCAAGCACCGGCTTTGCACAGTTCCTGAAGGAGCAGTTCGGCGAGGAAGCCGCTAAATCCAAAGGCATAGCAATCGCGTTTGACTGCAGAAACTGCTCGCGCGAATTTGCAAAGGAAGCCGCCCTGACAATGGCCGCAGAGGGCGTAAAGGCTTATCTGTTCACCATTCTTTCCGCTACGCCTCTTTTGTCATATACGGTAAGGAAGCTCGGCTGCATAGGCGGCATAGTCATCACCGCCAGCCACAATCCAAAGGAATACAACGGCTACAAGGCTTACGACAGCACCGGCTGCCAGCTGGGTCTTGAGGACGCCGAGGCGGTCATCCGCAAGGTGGCAGCCATCGACATCACATCCACCAAAGTCATGACTGAAGACGAAGCCAAAGCAAAGGGCCTTCTCACCTACATAGGCGAAGACATACTCGAGGCCTTCGTGAGCGAGGTTGAAAAGCAGGCACACGAGCTTTCCGAAAAGGATCGCGATAATTTCTCGGTTGTTTACTCGCCTCTGCACGGCGCAGGCTGTGAGCCTGTAATGCGTGTGCTGGGCCGCCGCGGCTTTAAGAACGTAACCCTCGTAAAGGAGCAGGCAGTTCCGGACGGCGATTTCAGTACGGTTCGCTCACCAAACCCTGAAGAACGGGATGCCCTTTCGATGTCCATCGCAAAGGCCGAAGAAATCGGTGCGGACATAGCCATGGCAACCGACCCCGACAGTGACCGTATCGGTATAGCTGTAAGGGCAAAGGACGGCAGCTACCGTCTCTTTACCGGCAATCAGACAGGTGCGGTGCTTACTGCTTATGTTTTAGAGCGCAGAAAGGCAGAACTGACGCCAAAGCATGTACTGGTAAAGACTATCGTAACCAGTGAGCTCGGCGCCGATATCGCACGCAGCTATGGGCTCACGACATACGACACTCTTACCGGCTTCAAGTTCATCGGAGCACTGATGAATCGCCTTGAAGAGACGGGTGAATATAAATATGTGATGGGCTATGAGGAAAGCTACGGCTATCTGGTAGGCTCTCACGCCAGAGACAAGGATGCTGTCGTTGCAGCTATGCTGATCTGCGAAATGGCAGCATATTACAAGGCAAAGGGCCAGAGCCTGATAGATGTTTTAGACAGTCTCTATGAGAAGTTCGGTTATTATCTCGATAAACTCGATTCATTTACGCTGAAGGGCAAGGACGGTCAGGAAAAGATTGCATCCATCATGGCGGAGCTCAGAAAGCTTGGCACAGGCTTTATGAGCGGAATAAAGACCGTAAAGGACTATTCACTCGGCTGCGATGGGCTGCCGAAATCAAATGTTCTGAAATACATATATGACGACGGCTCGTGGATGGCAGTAAGGCCTTCCGGAACAGAGCCGAAAATCAAGATTTACTATTCTATAAAGTGCGCTACGATGGCAGAGTCCGAGGCAGAGCTTGAACGCCGCCGCGCAGCAATCAACAAAATCGTCGAAGGCTAGGAGATAAATTAATGACTTTAGATTCGGTTCATATCGCGGTAGCGGTGCTGCCTGCCATAATCCTGATGGTTTTCATATACAGGGCCGACAGACTGGAAAAGGAATCGCCTAGGCTGCTTTTAGGCCTGATGCTGAGCGGCATTTTTGCCATACCGCTGGCAATCGCTTTGGAAACTGTCGGTGAGGATTTCATCCTCCCGGCGCTTTTCACCGAAAACACCTGGACGTGGGTCCTTGTAGACAATTTCATTGTGATTGCGCTGGTCGAAGAGTTTTCAAAATACCTGTTTATGAAGCGTCAGACCTGGAATCATCCCGAGTTTAACTGCCATTTCGACGGCGTAGTATACTGCGTCTTTGCATCGCTGGTGTTTGCCCTTCTCGAAAATATCGGCTATGTGGGCTTGATGGGGCTTGAGGTGGGGCTGCTCAGAGCTGTCACAGCAGTTCCCGGGCATGCCTGCTTTGGCGCAATAATGGGTATATACTACGGCCGTGCAAAGCGCTTTGAAACCGAGGGAAGTCGCGGCAAGGCCGCTGCTCTTCGCCGCGCAGCAGTCATCATCCCCGCCCTGTGGCACGGTGCTTACGATACGCTGGCTACAGTAGGGCTTGACTCCATGTTCTTCGGTCTCATCGCAATTATGTACATTTACGCGATAGGGCTGGTGCGCAAGGCAGCAAGGTCGGACAGCTATTTCGTGACCTACACTGCAGATGCAGGCGACATCTCCTATTATCTGTTTAACGACAGAAGATAGCGCATTTCAACCATAAAAACAGCATAATCCGAACAAGAAAAAGGCGGGCCATTAAGACCCGTCTTTTTCTGATAGTATGTATAGTTGTGTAAGTAGGAAAACATGCAAATTCATTCTGCACGTTTATTCTATCAATCAATGCGCAACAAAAGTGCAAGCATTCCTTTATTTTTCTGCTTTTTTCGAAAAAATTTTCGATTCCTCTCCGTTTATTATGCGTGAAATGTTTGCGCGATGCTTTACTATCACTATTATTGACATAATCAAAGCGGCAAAAAAGAAATCCGGCTCAAAAATAATCGACAGAAGTGGCAGCGATATTGAGCCCACAACGGAGCCCAACGATACCATTCTCGAAAAGTAGACCACAATCGCAACCAGAACCAGGCAGCAAAGCCCGAGCAAGGGATTAATCGCCATGATTACACCAAAAGCCGTTGCAACACCCTTTCCGCCCCTAAAGCCGAAAGCCATAGGCCAGATGTGCCCGAAGAACACAAAGAGTCCTGCCAGCATAGCGCACGAAAGCATCATTGCGCTCACTGTTCTTTCGTCCTCGTAGCCCACAATATGCGCCGCATAAATATAGGCTATGAGTCTGCCTAGCATTACCGCCAAAACTCCCTTTCCTATATCGATTATCAGCGTTCCCACGGCAGCCTTTTTACCAAGCACACGCAAAACGTTTGTCGTACCGGCATTTCCGCTGCCCTCACGCTTTATATCTATTCCGTGTGCCTTTCCTATCAGTATCGCAGGCGAAATATTTCCAATAAAGTATGCGAGCACACCTACTATTACCAAAACAAGTGCATTTATCGGCTGAAACATATTATCCCTTCTTTATTTCTCAATTAATCTTTTGCTTAATCGGATTAAAAATCCGAATTGTCCTTTTCTCCCTTTTCGCGGAACACAAACTTTATCGATGTTCCCTCAAATCCGAAGGATTCACGTATTCTGTTCTCGAGATAGCGCGCATAGGAGAAATGCATCAAATCGCGCTTGTTGATCTGAAAGCTGAAAAGCGGCGGCTGGATGCCGACCTGAGCAGCATAGTAAATCTTCAGATGCTTGCCCTTGTCGCCCGGTGTAGGCTTCATCATGGTCGCATCGGCAATGAGTGCATTAAGCTGGCCCGTGGATACGCGCAGCGACCTCTTCTCCTGAACGTAGTCTGCGGTATCTATAACCTTTTGAATACGCTGATGCTCGAGCACCGAAATGAACACAATCGGCGCATAGGTCATAAAGATCAGCTCGTTTCGAATCGTCTTTTCAAAATCGCGCATGGTGTTCGTCTCTTTTTCGACGAGATCCCATTTGTTTACGACGACAACGATTCCCTTTCCTGCTTCGTGTGCGACGCCCGCAATCTTTTTATCCTGCTCGGTCACGCCCTCGGAC
>DGGP01000076.1 GCA_002392265.1 Firmicutes bacterium UBA3871
TCCGGATAAGTTGCGCCACGCTCAAACGCATCGCCGAGGAGCGAAACGAAGTCTGCGGACTGCATGAACTCGGAGGTTTTATAGTCGCAGTTGGTCGCTGTAACTACATCATTACCTGAACTTTGTGGCGGGAGCAAACCATCACCTTCACCTGTTCCACTAAGCGCATAGCAATTGGTAACCGTCGCTTTTTTGTTCGCATTCCCTGCACCAACTATTGGATATCCTTTGTTTGAAGAACCTTCTTTCGCCTGAATTGTTCCTGTGCTATAACAATTACTTATTTCAGTAGATACATGCACAGTATAGGGATAGCCACTGTCTGCATATGCAAGTGCCTGTCCTACTATTCCCGCACGTTGGTTGTCACCTTTAACAATTCCTGTATTATAGCAATTGCTAATGGTGCCACCTTCGATTTTTCCTATAATGCCCCCTACCTGATTACCCGTACTTGAAATATTTGCTTCGTTTCCACAGGATTCTATGATTATTCTATAATCCCCGTAATTTCCGCATCCTACGATACCGCCTACATAACGGCTTCCTTGTATTTCTGCTTTATTCAGGCAATTTTCAATCGTTACATCGGCAGCGTCCGGATCGACTCTGCCTACTACAGCACCTGTATTATTACCTGTGCTGGTAACACTGCCTTCGAGTACTAGATTCTTTACAGTTGCGCCACTTCCAAGCTGCTTGAACATTCCCGTATTCGCGCTGCTTGCCGTAATATCCAGCGTCACCGTGTGGCCGTCGCCGTCGAACGTGCCGGTAAAGGCGCTTGCGTAAGGTGCTTCCACTGTGATGTCGTCGGTCAGTATGTAGCTGCCGTCAGCTTCCATCGCAGCAAAGCCCTCTGCGTCGGATACGGGAATCGCTGCGTCTGCATATGCGGCGCTCACAAAATCCGAAGGGACCATCGCGATCACCATCATTACAGCGAGCAGGACACTCAGTATCCGACTGTAACTTTTACTTTTTATCATTATATTACCTTCTTTCTCCCGCACCGCATTTCTGTCGCCATGCCACAACACACTTTGGCTCTGCCGCTCTGCTGTTAGGGTATAATTAACTGTTTTAATGTGCGAATTTAATGCGCAAAAAATGCCGTGCACTCGCACGACATCCGCTTTTATGCCCAAATTTTCGCAACAAAATAAGCCCACTCGGCATAGACCGTGCCGACAAGCTAAAAACGTTCCCCCTTTTGCTGGTATCCTGGCTCACACATTTAGAACCGCTTGTCAGCGGCTCAGCGTCAGGGCAGCAGCCTTCTCAGTTTCCCAATGGCCGACTTTCGTCCAATGTCTGCCCCGGCTTTGTGTATACAGTACCGGTAGTGCTCTGTTTGATTCCCATTCAAGGCGTTTCCGCCACAAAAGGACTTGTTCATTTTTACCAAAGCATATGCTAACACAAGGAAAAAATAAAGTCAAGGCTTTGCAAAATGTTTGATTTGTGCGAAAAATGCACTTTTTGAAATTTTGTTAGCACTCACACTTGACGAGTGCTAACAATTGTGGTATAACATAATTGCGGAAGGGAGAATGCTCCACCGGGGCTTCCTTTCCGCAGGGTGCAAACCCTTAGGGTATTAAAAGTTAATTACGATCCGAACAGCATCCGGATTAGAGTTAAAGGAGGTATGAACTATGATGTATTTACCTAGTATTTTTGGGGAAAGTTTAATGGATGATTGGCTGGACGATTTCGATAAAGGCTTCAAGGGCTTTGACAGGGAATTCGGCCGCGACTTCGGCAAGAGAAATCCTCTCTACGGCAAGAATGCCAAAAACCTGATGAAGACGGATGTCAGAGAGCTCGATGATTCTTTCAGCGTAGATATTGATATCCCGGGCTTCAAGAAAGACGAGATTGAGCTGGCGCTCGAAGACGGGTTCCTCACAATCACCGCTTCAAAGGGCCTTGACAAAGAATCTTCCGATGAGGAAAGCGGCAAGGTAATTCGCCGCGAGCGTTACTGTGGCACACTTTCAAGAAGCTTCTATGTAGGCGAAGATATCCACGAGGATGACATAAAGGCAAAGCTCGAACACGGTGTATTAAAGCTCACAATTCCAAAGAAAGAGCCTGTTCCTCAGGTTCCTGAAAGAAAGACAATAATGATTGAAGGCTAATAAGGCCCCCGGGTACAACACAGGTTATACCCGGGGGTGTTTTTCTTCAATCAAGTCCATTTTTCACCATGGTTGCCTCCAAATTTTCACCATGGTTGCCTCCAAATGCAATTTTGGCGTTTGGAGGCAACCAAATTTCAGGAAATCGAGGGTAAAACCGTTTTTTGTGTGGGGTATATTTGCATCGATACCTTTTTTTGCCAAATAATTATCTGTTTTATGCCTTGGCATACATATTTTTACAGCGTATTATAAAAAACAGTTGACTCCAAATGCAATTTTTGAATTTGGAGTCAACCGAAAACTAAATTCCGTCGTTGTACCAAAGCGCTTTTCTTGATAAAATAGCAATATGGAGAGTATCGATAGCTATGAAAAACTTAAACAAAAACGAAATCTCGAAAATATTGGAAAACGCCTTGGAAGAAGGCCGAAAAGTCATCCCGAACGGGCATGTGGCGACTTATATCCCGCAGCTCGGCACCGTTGACCCGAATCTCCTTGGAATTACAATGATTACAAAGGACGGTGAGATGTTCACGGCGGGGGACTGGGACACCAGATTCACCATCCAGAGCGTTTCAAAAACCATATCGCTGGCTGTGGCACTTGAACTTTGCGGCCGCGAAGCAGTATTTAGCACCGTTGGCATGGAGCCTTCGGGTGAAGCCTTCAATTCATTGGTGGAGCTTGACTTAAACAGCAACAAGCCATACAACCCAATGATCAACAGCGGCGCCATCGCAGTCGAGAGCCTGATTATTCCGAAAGCATCCTTCTCGGATATGCTGCTCTTCAGCAAGCGGTTCTGCAACGATCCGGGCATCACACTCGACGAAGTCACATACAACTCCGAGATGGCACATTCCGCTAGAAACAGAGCTATCGCCTACCTTTTGCAAAGTAAGGACATCATCAAGACCGACGTCGACGACAGCATGGTGCTCTACACGCGTATGTGCTCGCTGAGCGTTACTTCAAAGAGTCTTGCCAGCCTGGCGTTGCTGCTTGCAGTGGGCGGAGTTTCACCTGCGACCGGCGAAAGGCTGCTCTCTACAGAGACGTGCAGCATAGTCAAGACCATTATGCTGACCTGCGGCATGTACGATGGAAGCGGCGAGTTTGCCGTAAACGTCGGCATCCCTACAAAGAGCGGTGTTGGCGGCGGCCTGCTTTCAGTGGTCGACAAGGAGCTTGGCATCGGCATCTACGGCCCGGCGCTCGACGCAAAGGGCAACAGCATCGCAGGCAAAGTCATATTAAAATATCTGGCAGACGAGCTGGATTTACACCTGTTTTCATAATCATAAAATGGATCCTGTTGACTCCAAATGCAATTTCGGCGTTTGGAGTCAACCAAATTTCAGAAAATCGACGGGAAAATGACGGAAAAAGCAAATTTCGACCGGCGCAAGTTTACAGTCGGTCCTTTTTTTACCAGTTTTGTAGCCATTTTTCGGTTTCAAATACATTTCCTTACAGCGATTCGTAAAAAAAGGTTGACTCCAAATGCGGTTTTTGAATTTGGAGTCAACCACTTGCGTTTTTGCCGATTATTCGGTTGCCTTATTTCAATACAACCTGCTTAAAGGTCTTCTTGCCCTTCTGGACCATCAGCTTGCCGTCTTCAAACATATCGAGCGTGATCATGAGGTGTGTGTCGGTAACCTTGTTACCGCCTACGGTCAGGCCGCCCTGCTGGATAGTGCGGAAGCCTTCGCCGTTTGACGGCACGATGCCCATTTCCTTGATCATGTTCACAACACCCATGCCTTCAGCTTCGAAGTTAGCGCGCGACATCTCAACTGCCGGTACGTTTGCCATGTCGGCACCACCCGCGAAGAGTGCGTGAGCCGCCTCGAGGCACTTCTTTGCCTCTTCCTCGCCGTGCACGAGCTTGGTAACCTCGTAAGCGAGAGTCTCCTTGGCCTTGTTGATTTCTGCACCCTCGAGAGAGGACAGGCGGTCAACTTCTTCCATAGGGAGGAAGGTAAGCATGCGCAGGCACTTGTTAACATCGGCGTCCTCGACGTTTCTCCAGTACTGGAAGAACTCGTAAGGCGTGGTTCTGTCGGCTCTGAGCCACAGTGCGCCCTTCTGTGTCTTGCCCATCTTCTTGCCCTCGGAGTTTGTGAGGAGCGCGAAGGTCATGCCCTCGATTGAAATGTTGCAGTACTTGCGCGCCAGCTCCTTGCCGGCTAAGATGTTAGACCACTGGTCGTTTCCGCCGAACTGCATCTTGCAATTAATGTCGCGGCCGAGAACCATGAAGTCGTAAGCCTGCATCAGCATATAGTTGAACTCGAGGAAGGACAGGCCCTGCTCCATTCGCTGCTTGTAGCATTCTGCGCGAAGCATGTTGTTTACGG
>DGGP01000047.1 GCA_002392265.1 Firmicutes bacterium UBA3871
AATCCAATCCCGAATTTTGACAAAGCCACAGGTTATTTTGACAAGTCGGCCGCAATCTTTGAGCCGATGTCGGCATTATTCAGCACGAGATGTATATTCGCCTCCAGGCTTTCGCCACCCGTCAGCTGCTTTACGCGATCGAGAATAAACGGTGTGATGCGTTTTCCGCTGATGCCCTTTTCGTCGCACTCGCGGAGAGCCTGGCCGATAATCTTTTCCATTTCGTCAAACGGCATTTCATATTTTTCCGGTACAGGACATGCAATCAGCATTCCGCCGCGGAGTCCCATGTCGTACTTTGCGCGAATAGCCGCAGCCGCCTGCTTTGGATCATCGAATCTGTATTCGGCCTTGAAACCGGATTTACTGCTGTAGAAAGCAGGGAAATCATCCGTTCCGTAGGTTACAACAGGTACGCCCGCAGTTTCAAGATATTCTAGCGTGCCTCCTATATCAAGGATAGACTTTACGCCTGCACAAACTACCACGACATCTGTTGTCTTGAGTTCCTCGAGGTCCGCAGATATATCATGTGACTCTGCTGCGCCTCTGTGAACTCCGCCGATTCCGCCTGTAACAAATAATCTGATTCCTGCAGCCTCTGCAGCAATCATTGTGCCGGCAACCGTTGTCGCACCGTCCATCTGCTGCGAAAGAACTATAGGGTAATCTCTGCGGCTTACCTTTGCGACATTTTTTGCAGTCGCTATATATTCGAGTTCCTCATCGGTAATACCGACCTTTATCCTGCCCTTAATTATAGCAATAGTTGCAGGCACTGCCCCGTTTTCACGAATGACATTTTCAACCGCTCTGGCTGTCTCCACATTTTTCGGATAAGGCATACCGTGTGAAATAATTGTAGACTCCAGTGCCACAACCGGCTTGCCTGCGGAAAGAGCCTCAGCCACTTCAGGCTTTATATCCATATAATCTTTAAACATATTAACCTCCTGTATCACTCTACCACTGTACGTTTTCCGCCACCTGGCGAACCTTTTCCAAACACAAATCCTCCGGAACCGGCACTGCACTCTGAATTACAATTGACGACATCGCTGACGCATAAAGAAGGGTCTTTTTAATCGGCCATCCCTGAAGGTGCCCGTACAGTGCCATTGCCGAGAAGGCATCGCCCGCTCCCGTTGTGCTTACTATATTGCTGACCTTTATGGAAGCCATCTGCCCCTCACCTTCGTCGTTGCAATAGTATACGCCCCTGCTGTCAAGAGTTATGAGCGCACATCTGCTCCCGGCTGCAACTATTGTGTGAGCAGCCGCCTTTACACCTTCGTCGGTACTCGTATCTATGCCGGTAATTGCACTCGCCTCCATGCGGTTAGCCTTTACAATCGTAAATTTGCCGCTGATTCCGCGAAGCTTCACTGCTTTTGGCGTTGAAACAGCGTCAATAAACAGTGGCACCCTGCTGCCGATCGTGTCACCGATGAACCTGAGTGTGTCAACCGAAAGGTTTGCATCCAGCCCCACAAAATCTGCACTCATCAGCTTTGGCAAAAGCGGTGTAAGCATCTCAGGGTTGATTCGATCAAGGATGTCCATGCTGGCTATTGCCGCGTCCATCGTACCGTCTGAATCGAGCAGCGACAGATACATCGCCGTCTTTGCATCGTTAAACACGCGAATGTTGTCCACATCCACGCCAAGCGGAATCAGCTTTCTGGTAAGCATGCGCCCCGAATCATCATTGCCCATGACGGATACGAGCCCCACTTCTACGCCAAGCTTTGCCAGATTTTCTGTTATGTTCCGCCCGACACCTCCGTGAGAAGTATGAACAGAGCCCGGATTCGAATCGCCTCTGACAAGCTTTTCAAAGCTGCGCCCCTCAACATCAAGCGCCATACCGCCAATTACATATACTTTTCCCATTCTAACACTTCCTTTTAAATTAATCTACGAATATGCTGCCCCCGATAAACTCTCTGATGATGGAGTTGTTCACAATAATGCTGTCATCCTCGAGAACCTCGAAATACTTCAGGAACTTAAGCATGCGCGCTGCATCCATATATTCCGGCTCATCAGGGAATATTGCCTCGAGCAGAGGCTCTGCATATTTTTTCAGTACGGAAAACTCGTAAATGTGCACTGAATTAAAGAATACATCCGCTTCACCGTTATATGGAAAGATATATTTGTCTTCACCGTGACGAACCTTTGGCCATGTGCGGATGGTTTCCTGTGCATCGTGACCTCTGTATTTAAAGTCGCGCACCATACGCCTCAGCATGCGGCTGTCCGTCGTGGAAATACGGTTGTGCTCGTCGATATTCAGCTGTGTCAGAGGACTGATGTAGATTTTGAACTTTTGCTCTGCAGGAATGTGCGGAGTCATTGCGTCGTTCAGCGCGTGGATTCCTTCGATTACTATAGGCTGATTTGAAGTGATGGAAGTAAGTCTCTTGCCGTATTCCTTGTGGCCCGTCATAAAGTCAAAGGTCGGCAGATCCACCTGCTCGCCCGCAAGCAGTGCGTTCATCTGCTTGTTGAAGAGCTCTACGTCAACCGCTTCGAGACATTCAAAGTCTCTCTCGCCGAACTCGTCGAGAGGTGTCTGCTCGCGCTCTACAAAGTAGTCATCGGTTCCCATGTAAAGAGGCTTTAATCCGCAGACTCTCAGCTGCACACAAAGTCTCCTCGCAAAGGTAGTTTTGCCGGATGAAGAAGGTCCCGCAATCAGGATAATTCTCTTTTTCTGCTCCTTTATCATGTCAGCAATTTCCGCAATTCTCTTTTCGTGAAGAGCCTCGGAAAGCTGAATAATTTCTTTGTATTCGCCGTTTCTAACCTTTTCGTTCAGGTCATCAACATAGTTTATGCCAAGCAGCTTTTGCCAGCGGGTAGCTTCACCGAATGTAGCATACATCAGTTTTTGATCCACGTATTCCGGAATCACCTTCGGATTAGACGGGTGAGGGAATCTGATCAAAACGCCGTTACGGTATTTCATAAGTTCAAAATACTCAATATATCCGCTGGACGGAGTCATCAGGCCGTAAAAGAAATTGCGGTAGCCGTCGAGAGTGTAGAATCTGACTCTCTTTACCTTCATGCTGCTGAAAAGACGCTGCTTGAACTTGTAGCCGTCCTCCTCCATTATTTTCATTGCTTCCTCAGGACCGCAAATGTATTTTTCAAAAGGCAGATCTGCCTTTACGATTTCATGCATGCGGTTTTCGATGGCCTGAATCTGTTCCTTTGTAACAGGCTCCTGAGCCTTAACCTCGGTGTAGAGGCCCTTGTTAATCACATTCTGGATTTCAACCGGAACTCTGCCGAGCACATCCTCCACAGCCTTTAAGTAAATCAGTGAAAGGCTCTTTTCATATATCAGGTTGGCAGCCTGAGTCCTCATATCGAGAAAAGAAATAATGCAAGGCTCGATAATTTCCTCTGACAAATCTACCAGAGTGTTGTTCCTCTTTGCTGCAATAACTCTGTATTCAAGGTCTTTTTGATATTCCTTGACAAGGTCTTCAATTATGGTTCCATCCTCAACATCGATTTCAATAGGTTCAGCTCTAAGCTCTTTGATTAATTTTATTTTCATTTAATCCTCACTCATTATCGTTATCATTACTTAAATTGCCGATACGATATTATATCACAAAATGCGCTTTTCACAAAGGGTTTTAACGGGCCGGGCGCTTTATTGGTAATTTTAGGTATATTTTGTAATTTCTTCTTGACAATATTTTCCATTTAGTTTAACATATAGTTGCGGCGAAAAGCGGGGTAAAACCGTAGGGTATTTTTTAATAAGAGAGAGGAGATTAAATATGGCTATTGCTAATCAGGAAAAAAATGACGTTTCTTTCAAGTGTACAATTATTACATCATGCGCAAAGCTCGGCGAGACAAAGGCCAACGGAAATTCAAAGGAGCTCAACTATGTCAGCTACGGCGGTTCGGAGCCTAAGTGGGATATCCGCGAATGGAACGAGGATCACAGCAAAATGTCCAGAGGCGTTACGCTCACAGATGATGAGCTCTTTGACCTCTATGCAGCAATCGGCGAGGTAATGAAGCATGACAAACCCAGCGTTACGGGTCCGGGCAGACCTAAAAACGCGGTAAATCCATGGAACACTAACGGCAGCGTAGAGGCTGCTTCCGAAAAGGTTGACGCTTCCGAAGATGCCGAAGCCGTCGAAGAGACCGAAGAAGTCGACACACCGTTCTAGCCTCTGCGATTTCCCCGCATCACAGCTCATTAATTCAAAAAGCGTGAGTGCATACAGCACTCACGCTTTTTAACATACCTATTATATTTACTTGAAATCGTTCCCGTGGAAATCGGACCCCTGCGTAATGTGAAGATGATATTTTTCCGCCAGGCTGACCAGCCTGATAGATTCGTCGTGGCTGTGATTCGGGTGAAAACATTCGAGGCCCTTCAGCCCGCTCTTTTTCAGCCCCTTTATTATGATTTCAAGGTTTTTCCAAAACTCTTCAGTAGTCCTGTCCCCTATGTGTTTTATCTTCATTGGGTGGGCCACCACCGGCACCCCGCCGGCACAGTTAATGATGTCGATTGCCGCCAAAGTGTCAACCTTGTTTTTCTCGATGTGCTGTGCTTCCTCGGACTCGAGAAATTTACCGTCTTCGAAAGCTTGTGCGGGAGTCTGAATGTAACCCTTTTTCACGAGCATGCGGGCTATCACCGGCTTGCCGATGAAGTCGTTCTTTCTGCCCTCGCGCAGCTCTTCGTAGGTGAGCTCGCAGCCCA
>DGGP01000042.1 GCA_002392265.1 Firmicutes bacterium UBA3871
CCGCCAGAGATACGTTGACCTGATCGTTAATAACGGTGTTCGCGAAACCTTCAAAAAGAGAACTGAAATCATCCATGAGATGAAGCGCGTTCTCGAAGAAGACTTTGGCTATCTCGAAGTAGACACACCGATTCTGACTACCATCGCAGGCGGTGCAAATGCAAGACCTTTCGAAACACATCACAACACACTCGATATGGACATGAAGCTCCGTATTTCAAACGAGCTTTATCTTAAGAGACTTATCGTCGGCGGACTCGACAGAGTTTACGAGATGGGCAAGATGTTCCGTAACGAGGGTATGGATAAAAACCACAATCCTGAGTTCACTTCCATGGAATGCTACTATGCATATGAAAACATGGAAAAGACTATGGAGGTTACAGAGCAGCTCATTTCAAAGGCAGCATTAAAGGCAACAGGCTCCATGGTTATAAACTACCAGGGCAAGACCTTCGACCTGACTCCTCCTTGGAGAAAGCTCGATATGACGGATGCCGTAAAGGAAATCACAGGCGTGGATTTCCACAAGCTTGATTCCGACGAGGATGCCCGCAAGGCAGCTCTCGAATATATGAAGGACCACGAATCCGCACTGACTGAGGAAGAAATCAATTCCTGGACACGCGGAAAGATTATCGCAGAGTTCTTTGAGGAATATGTAGAGGACGTTCCGGGCTATCTCGATCAGCCTACCTTCGTAATGGGACACCCTGTAGAGATTTCGCCTCTCGCAAAGAGAGATCCGAAGGACCCTCGCATCACACGTCGTTTCGAAGCATATATCAACGGCTGGGAGGTTGCAAACGCGTTCTCCGAGCTCAATGACCCAATCGACCAGTACCAGCGTTTCGCAGAGCAGCAGGCTCAGCTCGACGCAGGTCTCGATGAAGAGGCTCATCCAATGGATATGGACTTCGTAAACGCACTTGAGGTAGGTCTCCCACCTACAGGTGGCCTGGGCGTAGGTATCGACAGAGTAATCATGCTGATTACCGATGCTCCAACCATACGCGACATAATCCTCTTCCCGACGATGAAGCCGGAGAGATAGGGGAAAGCAATAGGAAAAGTAGGAGAAATAGTATATTTTGCCCCGAGGCACCCGCCCCGGGGTTTTTTAGGCGAATCTGGGGACAGGCACCAAATTCGCCTTTTTTCCACTTTGGGGACAGGCACTAAATTCGCCAAAATTCCAATTTGGTGCCTGTCCCTAAATTCGCCTTGGAATACTGCGCCTCTTTTTATGACTTCCCCGCCCCCGCGCGACGCTGAGTTCGGCTGCTGGCTTTACCTCCGCGAGACACTGCCTGCCCTCACTCGCAAGTTTTGGAACGTCACGAAAACTTAGGGTTTTCTACGAGCGAAAACCCTTCAGACATTCGTGCCGTTGCGTACGCAGCTCAGCTGCTCCCGCCAGCCAAAACTTTTGCTCGTTTCGGTGGGCATTGCCGTCGCATCGGACAGCATGGCGCACCCGAAAACAGCGCTCGCGCAGGGGGGCGGGAACCCCCAAACTCATTTATCAAGGTGTGTTTTAGAAAAGTGGTTTCACTGAAAATATGCACTATATGTACTGTTTTTGCGATTATGGTGCATTGATTAATCAAAGGGCTGCTTGGGTTTTGACTTAGTCTATGCACTAAAAACCGATTTTCCAAAGACATAGTGCATAGCTCTGTCGTGCGTGAGTAGCCAAGTCCTATAGAATTCGCATTTAGGGGCAAATTATAATGCACTATATCCAGCAATACCGAGGATATAGTGCATAGTTTTTAAAATCGAAGAAATTATGGATGCACAGGATAGTGGGCAAGGCTAATCTGGGGACAAAGCTAATCTGGGGACAGGCACCCAATTCGCCTTTTTTCTAATTTGGGGACAGGTTATATTAAAAATTGCCCCGTAGTAGGGGCAATTTATGTTTTAAAATTATGTTATAATGATTGTAAATCAAATATTATTGCAAGTATAATCCCAAGGAAAAAGAAAACGACTGTAAATATAATAATATCAGCAAGGACTATCCCGAGTATTCGCAAGGTCTTTCTTTTTCTTGGAATAAACGCCAGAATCCTTTGCCAGTCACGATAGTTGAAAGTGAAAAAGATTACTGCTATAGTGCCTGCCGCCAGTGTCAGACAAGGGGCAAACATGCGGACGCCTTCGTTGGTGACAAAATCGAAAGTAAAGCTTCCGTATACGATGAAGATATACGAGAGGGCAGCGATTACCATGTGAACGATGTTGCCGGACCTAAATCCAGGAGGCAGATATGGGGCAACATTTGATAAGTCGATGCCTAGAGGGTGCTTTGCTTTTAATATGGCCTTTCTGAGATGTCTTGCATCTTTATATCTTTCAGACCTTTCAATCTGCAAACAACAAGTAATTATCTCAGACAGAGCGCCGCGTGCGACTTCTGACCTGGACACCTTCCCGGTAAGGAGCGTATTCATTACCATGCCAAGCGCATATATGTCGGTTGTGGCATTTGAAGTGCCAAAGCCATACTGCTCCGGCGCCGCAAAGCCTTTCGTACCGAGCAAGCGTGTGTCTTCCTCGTCTTCACGGCTGTCAAGCCTGGCCGCATTTAGGTCGAGAAGCCACGGAATGCCGTCGGGAGTTATCATGATGTTGGAAGGCTTGATGTCGCGGTGGATTATTGGTGGCTGCTTTTCGTGAAGTGCGTCCACGGTATCGCAAAGAGGCAGCATAATTTCGATAACCTCGGTTTCGCTGAATGTTTTGCCGACATCGAGCATTTGCTGCAGAGTTGTGCCGGATATGTAATCCTCTATCAAGAGGAGGCAATCTTCGCGTTCGGAAATGTAATAAATCTGAGGAATATGGATTACCGGATCGTTTGCGAGAGAGAGGAAAACTTCGGAATCGTAAACATCCATAATCTTGAATACACGCATCTTTTCTGATGGAATGTGCTGTACAAGATAAACATTGTGCTCTTCATGCAAAGCGGTAATTAATTTGTAGTCGTCAGGTAATAAATGCTCAACTCTAGTCATTTTACTCTCCGAGTATAGTATTAAGCGAAAGCGAATATACGATTATTATATCAGAGGGGAAGCGACTTGCAAAGCAGATAGGAGGAAAAGATGGCAGATACAAGAGACCTCGAAAAGGTTTTAGGCGGTGTTCATCCAAAAGACATAGACAAATATCTTGAAGAAAACAAGTCGGAACTGAGGCCGGAGTGGAGAGGCTTTTCCTCATATGTCAGAGAGCTGCTCAAGGAAAAAGGAGTCAGGCAACAGGATTTGTTCTTGGAAGCAGACATCCCCGAAAGATACGGCTACAAGCTGTTATCTGAAGAAAAGCACACAAAGCAAAGGGATGTAATTCTCAGAATATGTTATGCGGGCGAGTTCACTCTCGAGGAAACTCAGCGGGCATTGAGATATTACGAGATGCCGCAGCTGTATGCAAAGATTCCGAGAGATGCCATACTCATGGTGGCATTTAACACCAGGCCGGGCAGCATAATTACAGTAAATCAGATGCTGAGAGACCATAAGGAACAACCGCTAAGGACCAGCGGAATTCAAGATTAAACAAAAAATGTAAAATAGTCGTCTTTTGCCCCATAGCGGGGGCAACGGACGCTTTTTTTATTTGCTATACTCTTATCGTAAAATAACGTCTACCATGGAAGGAGAAAAGAGTATATGAAAACATGGAAATTAGTATCGGGAATTTTATGCATGATAATGTTTGCCTTTGTAACATTTCAATCTTGCGCGGCGGGTGTAGCAAACACCCTGCAGGAAAATGGTGACGTAAGCGGTACGGCCGGCTTGCTCGTCGCAATAATGCTACTGGCAGGCGGAATTGTGTCCGTCGCTACAAGAAAAGCTGCCGGCATCGGTGGAAGCATCGCGCTTGTCGTATTGTTTCTGCTTGGCGCCCTGTTCGGATTTTGCTTTTCCAAAAACTTTGCGGACCTTTCGATATGGGGAGGCTGGTGTCTGATTTGTGCGGTGTTGGCAATCGTGGATATTGTATCGAAGAAAAAGAATAGAAAGAATGAAGCTGTAAGCGGAGGTGTGCAATAATGAAGAAGAAATTATTAGCGTTAGTGTTGGCATTGGTATTGGTGTTCGCAATGACGGCATGCGGAGGAGGGAACGATAATCAAAGCGCGTCGGACGACTCTTCAAGCAGTGCGGCTGCGGAGAACAGCGTGGCAGACGATGACGCTGCAGTTACAGGAAGTGACGAGGGCGTTTTAGGGGATTATGTGGTAAAAATTAACGATGCCCAAATCGGAACAGATTGGGAAGGCAACAAGGTCATTGTGATCAGCTATGACTTTACAAACAATTCCGATGATGCTGCTTCTGCCATGTGGGCACTCGTAACAAAGGCGTTTCAAAACGGGATAGAGCTGGAATCGGCTTATGGAATCGAAGAAGATTGGTACGACGGAGATACCGTAGATAAACAAATAAAGCCGGGCGCGACGATCACCGGTTGTCAGGCCGCATTTGTACTTGATGATAATTCTGACGTTGAATTCGAAGTCACCGAGCTTATCAGCTTTAGTGATGAAGTGATTGCAAAAACTTTTTCAATTGAATAAAATAGGCAGGTAAAAGTATTTAGCCTGATGTTAATTTAACTAAAAAAGAGAGGAAAAAATTATGTCAATCGAAATGAAAGCAATAACTGAGTGGACCTTTTTAATGAGGTTCCAATCCCAGCAGATGTAACAGAGCTGTTGGTTCAGGGAGAGCAGCCTTTTAAGGCATTTAAAACGTTTAGGGACAGCGCAATCTTTACGAATAAAAGGCTTATTGTGCGCGATTCCCAAGGGTTGACAGGGAAGAAGGTTGAAATCTATTCGTTGCCTTATAATTCAATTAATATGTGGTCATCAGAAAACGCAGGGAAAGTCTTAGATATTAATGCGGAAATCGAGCTTTGGACCAGAGCCGGACATATAAAGATTAAGGTCGGAAAAGGTTGCGATATAAGAGCGATAGATATGCTTCTTGCGCAGGCAGTATTGAATCATTAAAGTTATATGTGGACAAGGCGAATTTGGGGACAGGCACCAAATTCGCCTTTTTTCCAATCTGGGGACAGGCACCAAATTCGCCAAAATTCCAATTTGGTGCCTGT
>DGGP01000145.1 GCA_002392265.1 Firmicutes bacterium UBA3871
GCTTTTTCAGCCCGGCATCATCAAAGTATTTCTTTGCGGCCTTGTGTATTAGAATTTCACTTTCATGTTCAGATAAAAACTGTTTGGAATAACCGGCCTTGCGGTAGGCCACATAAGTGCCGCGCGTTTTAGCGTAATTGATGATGTGCGTTCGCATGATGGATAGTTCCGCCATGCGTTGTTCCACAGCCTTGATCTCAGCAGAAAGCTCACGGAATCGGTCAGAAGATCCGTGAGCTTTTTTTGCAAGATCGGGATAGTAAAGCAGATCGTGTTCCTGCAGATAGAGTACAGTCTCAGCCATCTGCTTGAGATTAAATGACTTCGCCCAGCGCTCGTACCCGGGGCCTTTTCCTTGCTGCATCCGAGCCTGAATATCGACAAGCAGATTGATCGGTTTCTCCTGCCGCGGCTTTTTTCGATGCGGCGCTTTTTTCGTGCCATCGATGATGGCCCGCAATTCTTCGGCAGAGTATCCGTGGCCGAGCGTGTCAAAACGTGCGAAGCGGTGATCCGTGCTGATTCGGATAGACGGATTTTTGCGCGGCCTGATCTCACACCCCGCAGCAGAAAGGATCGACAGCAATTCCTCAAAAGAGCTCGGCTGCTTCGCCAGCGCATCATCAATGGCAAGACGGATCTGTTCACGGTGCGAGAGCTTTGGCTCTTGCCCCTGCCAGATGTTATACGGCTTTCTCTTCCCGCTCGGCTTTTCTATCACCGAGAGATTGTGCTCCGTGCAGATCAGATCGCTGAGCTTTCGCACAGCTCTTGCGGATCGAAGAAAATTGCGGAACTTGTGCTTGTGATCCAGTGAAGTGGAATTCCAAATGATATGGTTATGGATATGCGCGCGATCCGTATGCGTGCAAACGATGAAAGCATAGTTGCCTTTGAGAAATCGGCTGGCCAATTCATAACCGACTTGGTTCGCTTCTTCCGGCGTGATCTCGCCCGGTTTAAACGATTGCCGAATCTGATAGGCAATCACATCGTTCTTTTGTGCTCGTCCGGTGAGGATCTGATACTCCCGTTTTGCTAACAGAAACTCACTCTCAACCGAGCGCGGATCACATTCATAAGAAGAGATGAGCTCCTGCTCGTTCGTCTTGTCCGGATTCATGGCATAGGCCGTGCGGTCATGCAGACATTGTGCCAGCGTTTTTCCCTTATTCAAATGCATTGAGATTATTCTTGTTGCTGCGATAAGTTCACCTTCAGTATTGGAAAAAGAAAAGTGCCACAGATCATTTCTTTGCACGCTGATCTATGGCACATTGCATTACTTGTTTTCAGTTTTACGTAGATTCTGTTTTAGAGAACGCATGGTTTCTGTAATGATTATCATTTCCCGATGGGTACAGTCTGCGAGAATATCGGATGCTGCCCGCTCAAATGCCGAAGAGGCCGCAATCAGACTGTCGCAAAGCAAGTCGTCGGTTGTAACTCCTAAAGCATTTGCGATATTTACGATTGTCTGCAGGCTTAGTTTGGTTGCCCCGCGTTCAATATGCGAGATGTTAGATGGCTCTTGATCGGACAGCTCAGCCAATGCTTGCTGCGTTAAACCATGCTCTTTTCTGATCCTTCGAATTCGAATACCAATAGCTGAATAATCAAGATCCATACGCCCACCTCTTTCTGAATGTTATTGTAAATCCGAAAAGGATATGATAGAATAAAGCATACATCCGAAAAGGATTTATGCTAACATTCTGACGAAAAAGATATGGGCTAGTAGTCTGTAACACTTAACTGTGATATAAGATGCAAGTAGGATTTCGTCAGGCAAGGCGGAGGACGCAGGCGGGCTGACGCCCGTCAAGGACGACAACGCAGCATCACGGAATCCTACGCCGCAGATTATACCATTTTTAGGTGTTACAGACTACTAGTATGGCTAACGAGCAACCCCGTTATTCGTGCTGATTTAGGGAAACAGGAATAGTAAACAGCAGCCGGTCAGACAGCCTGCTCAATGGTAAAGTGCTATATATGTAGAAACCAAAGCTTCCGGTTGTACTATCAGCCCCAGGCAAAGGCACTCAACAAAGCGTTTACCTGTAGTAAGTTATATAAAAGGATTATTATGGAATACCGTGTTACGAAAAGCGAATTAGAAATCTTGAATGTACTGTGGAAGGCAGGCGAGCCGCTTTCTCGCGCAGATATACTCGAAAAATCAACAGGGAAAACATGGAAAGATAACTCTATTCATATTTTCCTTAATGGAATGCTTAAAAAAGGCATCATACATGAAGCTGGTTTTAAACGGTCTGGAAAGGTTTGGGGTCGTCTTTATGAGCCTGCCATTACAATTGAGGAATACTATGCAGACCAGTTTGCAGATGGCATTTCCCCAGATCCAATCAAACTGCTCCAAATTCTTATTAATAGCCCAAACTTAGATGCAAAAAAGATTGACAAACTCCTATCGACACTTGAACAAGTACAGAGGGACACAACGAAATAAACAAGGCTGTCACGACAGTCTCGCGAGCCTCTGCAGGATTCCGTTAAAGGCATCCCATACTTGATTGAGCGAAGACTTCATATCTGCGAGGTCTTCATTATATAGCCTCCCAGTCGCATTGACGCGCTTTGTGAGCTGATTGAAGTTGTCGCTGGTATGCCGTAAAAGAGTACGAGTCTCTTTCAGTTCGGGAAGGTCAAGCTTGATGATCTGGCCGTCAATGGCTACCTTGCGCAAGTAAGCGCTTAGGTTTTCTGTGCCAACAATAGCCATCTTTTCGCGGATCATCTCCAGCTCTTCGGCGGACACATAGAACTGTACAGGGATGTTTCTTCTCGAAACTGTCACCGTTCCGGCTCAGATCCTTTCTTCTCCGCTTTTGGGCCGGGCTTGGTAGGCTGCTTTAGCTTATCCAGCGCCGAGGGCTTCTTGACGCCGTAGGGCCACTC
>DGGP01000167.1 GCA_002392265.1 Firmicutes bacterium UBA3871
ACTTTCCGCTTTCTATGCGCACAGGCGCTGCCTGCGGCCTGAACACCAGGCTTCTGTCCTTCGAATCAAGCTCCGATGTAAGCCTCTCATAAGCCCTCTCACATTCCGCCCGCGCAGCTTCCTCGGAAGGCGAGCTGAAGAGCAGCTGACAGAGATCGCAAAACGGCGGATATGAAAGCAGCCTGCGCATCCTGATTTCCTGCGCAAAGAATGTCGCAAAGTCCTGCTCCGCTGCCGCGCGTACCGCATAGTGCTGCGGCGTATAGGTCTGGATTATCACCTTTCCCCGCTCGTCTCCGCGGCCGGCCCTGCCTGCCGCCTGAGTTATCAGCTGAAACGTCCTTTCGGACGAGCGAAAATCGGGAATATTCAGCGAAACATCGGCAGAAATAATTCCCACCAGCCCGACGTTTCTGAAGTCAAGCCCCTTTGCGACAAGCTGCGTTCCAATCAGGATTTTGGTCTTTCCCTTTTTGAAATCGCCTAGGATTTTCGAAAGTGCTCCCTTTGTTTTTACCGCATCAAGGTCGAGTCTGTCGACTCCGATTCCGCTGCATTTCTCTTTTATGTATTCTTCAACCTTTTCGGTACCTGTACCGAAATGGCGGATATGCTTTCCGTGACAGGTCGGGCACTCCTGCGGAATGCTGACCTTTCTGCCGCAATAGTGGCATACGGCTGCGCCTTCGTTTTTGTGGTAGGTCAGGCTAATCTCGCACTGCGGGCATTTCAGCACATAGCCGCAGTCCCTGCAGGATATAAAGGTCGAATAGCCGCGGCGGTTCAGGAAAATTATCACCTGTCTGTCGTTTTCCAGGCAGCTGTCTATCTCGTCCGCCAGCTTTCTGCTGAGCACTGTGCGGTTTCCGGAGCGAAACTCCTCGCCCATGTCCACAATGTCCACCTGAGGCAGAGGCACCGCATTGTACCTCTCTTTCATCTCGCAAAGCCTGTATATGCCCTGCTTTGCACGCTGATACGAAACAACCGACGGTGTCGCACTGCCCAGCACCAGAGTGCCGCCAAAGTACTTCAGCCTTTTAATCGCTATCTCCAGTGTCTCATATTTCGGGCTTTTGTCGGATTTATATGAGGTTTCATGCTCTTCGTCCATCACAATCAGACCGATGTCCGAAAGCGGAGCAAATACCGCGGAGCGTGCGCCTATTACTATTTGCGCCTCGCCCTTTCTGATTCGCTGCCACTCATCATATCTTTCGCCTGCCGAAAGCTTTGAGTGCAAAACCGCAACCATGTCTCTGCCGAATCGCCCGAAAAACCGCTCGACTATCTGAGTTGTGAGGCTGATTTCCGGCACGAGCATGACAGCCGTGCGGCCCATGCCTATAACCTTTGCAATAAGCTGCATATAGATTTCGGTCTTGCCGCTTCCCGTAACTCCGTGGAGCAGAAATATGTCGTGCTCCTTTTTTTCTATCTGCGGGGTCATGAGACTGAGCGCCGCCTGCTGCTCGGCTGTGAGGCTTTCGATGTTTTGAACGTCAGCCTCGGTGTCTTTCAGCGGTGTGCGGATTTTGCCACGCTTGCTCGCCGAGCCTGCCGGCAGGAACTGCTCTATCGCATCTATGGCGCGGCAGATGTATCTCCTCTTCATGAAGAGCGCGGTATCGATCATCTCTTCGGAAAGAGAAATCTCCTCGTCGATATCCTCAATTTTCTTTATTTTAACGCTTTCAGGCATATCCGCGGGCTTTTCCTCCGACAAGGCTACGACATAAGCCTTTTTCAGAGCTCTGCCACGGCCGAAGGTCACCCTTACTACGCTTCCGATCTTTATTTCGGGGCCGGCCTCGTATGTGAAGAGCGAATCGACGCTATCTGTTTTTGTCTCCGGTATTACCTGTGCGTACATTCCGTTTCCTAATCCTGCTTTGAAAACTCACAGCCGCAGAAATGCTGCCTGTAGAGTCCGTATTCCTTTGACATTTCGATGCTTCTCTGGTAGCCCGCCTTCTTTTTGAAGTCACGGTCAAGCCATGAAAGTCCGTTTGCCACAGCAAGCTCCGTGCCTATCATCGTTATGATGTCATAGTTTTTGTAAGGGCTCACCGTAAGTGTGGTCCCAAATGTGTCGATGCCGAGCTTTTTTGCCTCTGCCGCAGCAGCCGTAAGGCGCAGTCTGAAGCAGAGCTCGCAGCGTTTTCCGCCTTCTCTGTCACCTTCATGGCCGGAAACGGCACTGTAATATTCTGCGGGATCGTATTTGCCCTCAACGAAATTTATTCTTTCACCGAGCAGATTTTTCCGGCTGTATTCGCGAATAAACCTGATCTGCTCGGATTTGCGAAGCTCGTATTCTTCTTTGTCCGTTATATTCGGATTGTAGTAAAAAACCGTGATGTCCCAGTCAGACAGAAGCCTTTCGATGCATGCTGTGCTGCACGGTCCGCAGCATGAATGAAGCAGCAGCGGCTGTCTTTTCACGTAGCTGTTACCGTGGATGCTGCCCGCCTGAGTGCTGCCGGCATCCGAAAAAGAGCTGACGTTTTCAGCTGTCACATATGCTTCTTTTTTAGCTCCGTCATCGGTCTTGCCTGCTGTCATAACATTCTCCAAAACTACGGTTTTGCGTGGGTTTTATCAACACAATAGTCCAACGTATATTATAACATAAAAGGCTCGGTTTTCAAAGAAAAATGTGCTAAAATAGAGGTTGTTGGAGGAATAAAATGCGCGAAAGAAACGAACGTATAAACACAATCAGTGACTACCTCAGGGACAGATTTGACGCAAAGGTCGTAAAGCTGGCTCTCGACGGCGGCTTTACATGCCCAAACCGCGACGGCAGCAAGGGCACGGGCGGCTGTCTTTTCTGCTCCGAAGCAGGCTCCGGCGATATGGCATCATCCATAGATACGGCAGCAAATCTTCAGTCTGCCATGCAAAGTCAGGCAGAGCTTTTGTCGGACAAGTGGCCGAATGCGGAGTATCTGGCTTATTTTCAGTCGCACACGAACACCTATGCCCCGGCAGCTGAGCTTCGCGAAAAGTTCGAAGCGGCCCTTTCATGCGAGCTTCCGGGCGGAAAGAAGGTGCTTGGTCTTGCGATAGCGACGCGCCCCGACTGCATCAGTGAGGAGGTGCTTGGCTATCTTTCTGAGCTTGGCAAACGCACATTTTTGTGGGTGGAGCTGGGACTGCAGACGGCGTCCGACAAGACTGCGGAGAGCATAAACCGCTGCTATCCGCTTTGCGTGTATGATGATGCGGTGCAAAGGCTTGATGCGCATGGAATCAGAATCGTAACCCACCTGATATTCGGGCTGCCCGGAGAAGGTCGTGAGGACATGCTCTCTTCGGTGCGCCACATAACAAAGCCTCTGCCTTCGGGCAGGCACATTTTTGGGGTGAAGCTGCATCTTTTGAATGTAATAAAAGGCTCACGCCTTGCTGAAATGCAGCCCGGCTATGAGCCCTTCGGTTCGATGGAAGAATATATTGATCTGGTTTGCTGTGCGCTCCGCATAATCCCGCGCGATGTTACCGTGCACCGCATGACCGGCGACTGCCCGAGGCGGCTCCTCATTTCGCCGCCGTGGTCGTATAAAAAGCGCAGCATCCTAAACGGAATAAATGCTCTGATGCGTGAGCTTGATGCTCATCAGGGCGACAGGCTGTAGCTTTTGGGCGGGCCCGGCCGGACCCGGCTTAGTCGGGCTTGATGCGTCCGTCGTTGTAGTGCTTGCGGCAAAGTGATACGTACATATCGTTCCCGCCGACGAGGATTTGCTCGCCCTGCTTTACGAACTTGCCGTCTACGACGCGGGCAACCATGGTCGCCTTGCGGCCGCACCAGCAAATGGTTTTTATTTCTTCAATCTTGTCAGCATAGACAAGCATGTAATACGACCCTTCGAAAAGTTCATTTCTGAAATCATTTTTGAGGCCATAGGCGAGGACGGGGACATTAAAGCTGTCCACGATTTCAACAAGCTCCTGCACATGGTGCTTGCGCAGGAACTGGCACTCATCTATTATCACACAGTCTATCGGCGTTTCCTCGTTTTCCTTCATGAAAAGCTCCAGTATATTCGTGTTTTCGTCCACGATGGTAGCCTCTCTTTGAAGTCCGATTCTGGAAGTTATCAGCCCGCTTTTTCCGGCGCGGTCGTCTATCGCAGGAGCGAGCAGCCAAGCACGCTTGCCGCGTTCCTCGTAGTTGTAAGCCACCTTTATTACTTCAATCGATTTGCCGGCGTTCATCGTGCTGTATCTGTAATATAACTGTGCCATATTCTATCCTCCAATATTACTTTTTCTGTGTTAATCTGTGATAATCTGATTTAATTTTATCTGATAGATGACTTCAATTCAATATTCAATTCAATAAAAAAAGTAGAATCTCGGACATAAGTCAGCAAGAAACTACCTTTAAAGGAAAAATGGTGCTCAGGACCGGAATCGAACCAGTGACACGAGGAT
>DGGP01000106.1 GCA_002392265.1 Firmicutes bacterium UBA3871
CCGAAGATCCACTGGCTCTTCTTAACAAGGAGGTCTGCTCCTTCGAGAATCGTCTTTCTGATCGGATCATCGCAGTTTCCGCCGTTGCAGCTTTTAACCGCTTCGAGGAATGCAGCAGCTGTAGCCTTTGAAGCTTCGCCGTCTTCCATTGTGTCGAGCCAAGCCTGTGCTTCCTTTGCAATAGGAGCCTTTCTCTCAACAAGTGTCCTTGCTGCTTCGGCAACTCTTTCTCTGCGCTGTTTCTGGCCTGTGTACATACCAAGACCAAACTCTGCGTTGTCTTCAAAGAGTGAGTTACACCATGCAGGGCCCTGGCCCTTGCTGTTCTTTGTATATGGCATGCTTGGTGCCGATGCTCCCCAGATGGATGAGCAGCCTGTTGCGTTTGCAACCTGCATACGGTCGCCAAAGAGCTGTGTAATCAGCTTTACATAAGGAGTTTCGCCGCAGCCTGCGCATGCGCCCGAGAACTCGAAGAGAGGCTTCTCGAACTGGCTTCCCTTTACGGAGTACTTGTCGAGAGGGTTTTCCTTTTCGGAAACTGTCATTGCATAATCCCAGTTTGCTGCTTCGCCTAGCTGAGTGTGAAGCGGTACCATAGTCAGAGCAGGTTCCTTTGCCGGGCAAACGTGTGCACAGCTGCCGCAGCCGAGACAGTCGAGCGGTGAAACCTGAATCTTGAACTTGTATTGGTCGATGCCCTTGCCCTTGCCGTCCACTGCGCCAAAGCCCGCAGGTGCCTTCTTTGCCTCTTCCTCAGTCAGAACATAAGGTCTGATTGTTGCGTGCGGACATACATAAGCGCACTGGTTGCACTGGAGACACTTGCTTGCATCCCACTGCGGAACTGTTGCCGCTACACCGCGCTTTTCATAAGCTGCTGTGCCGAGGTCGAAATGACCATCCTCACGGCCGGCAAATGCGGATACAGGCAGATCGTCACCCTTGCAAGCGTTGATAGGGCGTACAACCTTCTTTACGAAATCAGGAGCGTTGTCAGCCTGTACAGGGTCGTCCTTTGCGTTCGCCCACTCTGCAGGAACTGCAATTTCCACAGCCTTGTCGAGGCCTGCGTCTACGGCTGCGTAGTTCATCTTTACGACTGCCTCGCCCTTCTTGCCGTAGGAGTGCTCGATCATTTCCTTCATATACTTTACAGCATCGTCAATAGGAATAATCTTTGCGAGCTTGAAGAAGCTTGCCTGCAGCACTGCGTTTGTCTTGTTGCCGAGGCCGAGCTCTGCGCCGACTGCTACTGCGTCGATAACGTAGAACTTAACGTGCTTCTGTGCGAGAGCGCGCTTTACATCGCCCGGCAGGTTCTTGTCGAGCTCTTCTACAGTGTGCCACTCGCAGTTGAGTAAGAATGTGCCGCCGTCCTTGATATCGCTTAGGATGTCGTACATCTTGAGGTATGCCTGATTGTGGCAGGCTACGAAGTCGGCTGTCTTTACCAGATATGTGGATCTGATAGGGTTCTTGCCGAATCTCAGGTGGGACTGGGTCACACCGCCGGATTTCTTTGAATCGTAGTGAAAGTATGCCTGAGCATACATGTCGGTGTGGTCGCCTATAATCTTGATGGAGTTCTTGTTTGCGCCTACTGTGCCGTCTGCGCCGAGACCCCAGAACTTGCAGGAAATAGTTCCTTCGCCTGCTACGTCGATTTCAGGCAGGCTTGGGAGATAGTGGCCTGTAACGTCGTCAACTACGCCGAGAGCGAAGTTGTTCTTTGGCTCTGCTGCCTTTAAGTTATCAAATGCAGCGAGGATCTGGCCCGGAGTTACGTCCTTTGAACCGAGGCCGTATCTGCAACCTACGATTTCAGCCTTGCGGCCGGCCTTGAAGAATGCTGCGCATGTATCTGTGTAGAGAGGTTCGCCAAATCCGGTAACTTCCTTTACTCTGTCCATAACGCAAATCTTCTTTGCGGTCTCAGGGATAGCCTTGAGGAACGCATCAGCCTTGAAAGGTCTGTAGAGGTGAATCTTTACAAGACCTACCTTTTCGCCCTTTGCGTTCAGGTAATCTATAACTTCTTCGGCTGCTTCGCAAACGGAACCCATAGCTACGAGTACGCGGTCTGCGTCAGGTGCGCCGTAGTAGTTAAAGAGCTTGTAATCACGGCCGGTCATCTTGCTGACCTTTTCCATGTATTCTTCAACGATTTCAGGAAGGGCTTCGTAGAACTTGTTTGATGCCTCTCTGCCCTGGAAATAGATGTCCGGATTCTGTGCGGTTCCGCGAATTACCGGATGCTCAGGATTGAGAGCGTCAGCTCTAAACTTTGCAAGAGCGTCGTAGTCAACGAGCTTTGCGAGCTCATCATAATCTGTGCATTCTACCTTTTGGATTTCGTGTGATGTACGGAATCCGTCAAAGAAATGTACGAAAGGAACTCTCCCCTTTATTGTCGACAGATGTGCTACTGCGGCGAGGTCCATAACCTCCTGTACGGAGTTGGAGCAAAGCATTGCAAAGCCTGTCTGACGGCATGCCATGATATCTGAATGATCTCCGAAAATATTCAGTGCATGATAAGCCAGTGCTCTGGCACTTACGTGGAATACGCAAGGGAGAAGTTCTCCGGCAATCTTGTACATATTAGGGATCATCAAAAGGAGTCCTTGTGATGCTGTATACGTCGTAGTAAGTGCACCTGTTGAAATAGAGCCGTGAACTGCGCCTGCTGCGCCTGCTTCGGATTCCATTTCAACCACTTTTACAGTCTGACCGAAAATGTTCTTACGGCCGTTTGCAGCCCATTCATCGGTCACCTCCGCCATAGGTGAAGATGGCGTAATCGGGAAAATTCCTGCTACTTCGGTGAACGCATAGCTCGTCCATGCAGCAGCGGTATTTCCGTCCATGGTTTTCATTATTTTTTTGCCCATTTTTGCCTCCTGTTTGATTAAACGATTTTATCTATTTTACCACATTTCCCCTTTCCCGTAAAGGCTTATGCAGGTCTATGCAGTTTGCGAATGTGTGTTTTACTCTGCTCGAGCTCTCTGCGAGGCGCGCCGTTATATTCCTCAATTGCGATTGCAAGGAGGTCAATTGCGCGCTCAATCTTTTCACATTCGATTACATATGCCATGCGAACCTCGTTTGCGCCTTTATTCGGTGTTCCGTACATTGGTGCGCCCGGGGTGAGCATCAGCGTTTCGCCTTCGTGCTCGAACTCCTCGAGAAGCCATTTCTGGAAGGTGTCCGCATCGTCAATCGGCAGAGCTGCCATGATGTAGAAAGCGCCCTTTGGGCATTCGAAAACAACGCCCGGAATCTGAGAAAGCTTACGGACAAGTGTGTCCCGACGTGCTCTGTATTCCTCTTTTACAGCTGCAAAATAGTCGCTGCCTACACTGTAAAGCTGTGCGCATGCAATCTGCTCTATTGTAGGGACAGACAGTCTGCACTGGCAAACCTTCATGGCCTGAGAAAGCAGTTCTTCGTTTCTCGTAACCAGACAACCTACTCTGGCGCCGCATGCGGAGAAACGCTTTGAAACAGTGTCTACCACAATGATGTTGTCCTTCGCTTCGCTGAACTGGGCAAAGGAGCTGAGCTCATCGCTTTCATAGACAAACTCTCTGTAGGCCTCGTCGCCGATGAGGAACAAATCATGCGCGGCAGCAAGGTCCACAAGCATCTGCATCTCTTCATGTGTCAGTACGACGCCCGTTGGGTTGCCAGGATTTGTGACCATAATTGCTCTGGTATGCTCGTTAATAAGTGGCTCAATTTTCTCCCTTTCAGCATAGTGATAGCCTTCCTCAGGGCAGGTTGGAATCGGCGTAATCTTTGCGCCGCAGAGTCTTACCATTGTGTTGTAGTTAGGGTAAAACGGCTCCGGGATAAGGATTTCGTCTTCATCGTCAAGTATGCACTGCATTACGATTGAAAGGGCTTCGCTGCCACCGTTTGTAATAAGAATTTCGCTGCTGTCAAGCTCTATGCCGATGTTCGCATAGTACTTTCTGACCGCTTCGATCAGCTCAGGAATTCCCGGCGACGGCGCATAAGCCAAAACAGGCTGCGAAAAGCCCTTCAGAGCATCGAAAAACGCTTTCGGAGTTTCGATGTCCGGCTGTCCGATGTTGAGATGGTAAATCACCTTTCCCTTCTTTTCTGCCTCTACTGCATACGGGTGAAATTTTCTCATTGGTGATAAGTTGCATTTTTCAATTTTGCTTGAATACTTCATTACATGTCCTCCATACCTACTATTTTTCAAACAATAAACAACAAAGTACACTATAACCGATATTTAAAAAATATACCCAACGACTAATTCAGTCAATGGATTCGTATAATGTTGTTTTTCTGTATTTTGTTTTTTTGTAAGTGCATAGCTGAAAGACGTTCATTTTTCTAAATAGTTATGAATGTATCAAACTTTTCATTTTGTACTGGTTTCGATACATGAAACAATTTAGTCAAATTCGGCAGCAAATTTGTTTATTTAAGTTTATTACAAAAATACATTATGTTTTTCTACTTTACCGAAACAAATTTTATTTTTGGTTTTCTTTTGAGGAAACAGCTTATCTGCAAGGCGAATCTAGGGACAGGCACCAAATTAGCCTTTTGGCGAATTTGGTGCCTGTCCCTAGATTGGAAATGAAAAAGGGACCGGATGACCGGTCCCTCATAAATGAGCCTATTTTTTACAGTGTAAGGCACTTCTTTGGGCACTTTTCAACGCAAAGTCCGCACTGTGCGCAAGCGCCTGTATCAACAGTCCAGGACTTGGAAGCTCTGTCTACTGTGATAGCGCCGCATGGGCAGTTCTTTGCACAAAGTCCGCAGAATACGCAAGCGTCGAGATCGTTCTTCAAACCTTCGCCGCCGGCAGGAGCTGCTCCGCCTGCTGCAGGAGCTGCCTTTGGAGCTGCTGCAGGTAACTGGAACTTGTCAGTAACCTTTTCTGTATTTGGTGTAGTGTATTCAGGCTTCATAGTGAGACACTTCTTTGGACAGTTCTCTACACATGAATTACACTGGATGCACTGCATTCTCTGAATCTCCCAGGTACGCGCTTCTCTGTCAACGGTAATTGCGTTGGCAGGGCACTTCTTCTGGCAGATACCGCAAGCGATACAAGAGTTAACGTCAATTTCAATGTGTCCTCTTGTTACCGGTGTCCATTCTCTCGGTACTACAGGATACATGAGAGTTGCCGGCTTCTTGAATAAGCTCTTAAAAAGTAACTTGCTAATCTTGAATGTTGCCATGACTCTCACCTACCTTTCTGTACAACTGATGCATGGGTCGATTGTGAGTACCAGAATAGGTACGTCAGCAAGGTCGCAACCCTTTAACATATGAACGAGTGCCGGAATATTCTGGTTGGTCGGTGTGCGGACGCGCATTCTTTCGAGGAACTTGCTGCCTGCACCCTTTGCATAGTAGAAAGCTTCGCCACGAGGCTGTTCCATTCTCATGATGAATTCGTTTTCTACATTGCCCTTTGCAGGAACTTCGATAGGTCCGTCAGGAATCATTGCAACAGCCTTTTCGATGAGTTCGATTGACTGGAATACTTCTCTGATACGAACTTCGGTTCTTGCCTGGCAGTCGCCTGCTGTTTCGATGATTGGTTCGAAGCCGAGCTCATCATAAACGCCTGCGCCTGTGAGTCTCATATCCTGAACAACGCCGGATCCTCTTGCTACAGGACCTACAGCGCCGAGTGCTACTGCATCGTCATAGGAAAGAGTACCTACTCCTACCATACGATTGCGGCAGGAAGCGTCCTTGCGGAATACTTCTGCTACTTCCTCGATTTCAGGCTTTAAGGAGTTCAGAGTATCTACGATTTCCTTTAATGTCATAGCATCGATGTCCTTGCGAACGCCGCCTACCTTACATACGGAGAAGATTACTCTGCCGCCTGTTGTCTTTTCAAAGAGATCCAGTACGTGCTCTCTGATTCTCCAGCAGTGCATGAACAGGGAGTCAAAGCCGAAACCGTCGGCCAAGAGTCCGAGCCAAAGCAGGTGGGAGTGTACTCTGGAGAGTTCGTGCCAGATTGTTCTGAGGTACTGTGCTCTTGCAGGAGCTTCGATTCCGAGTGCGCCTTCGATTACTGCAGATGCGCCCCAGCCGTGTCCGAATGAACAGATACCGCAAATTCTTTCAATTACATATACCATTTCGGTATATTCTTTCTTCTCTACGAGCTTTTCAAGACCTCTGTGGATATATCCGATGGAAGGGATAACGTCAACGACTTTTTCGTCTTCCATTACGAGGTCAAGATGAACCGGTTCCGGCAGAACCGGATGCTGAGGTCCGAAAGGAATAATAGTTCTTTTACCCATTTGTCTACCTCGCTTTCCTAGTTCTGTGGGTTCCATGGTGTTGGAGTGGATACCTTGAAGAACTTGCCCTGATAATCCAGTGCCAGGTGCTTGAAGGTAATTCCGAAGAGGTCATGCATCTCGTTTTCATAGATGAATGCCGGCCAGTAGTCATCAGTGATGCTCTGGAGCTCCAGATTTGATGGAACATTAACCTTTAAGTTATAAAGTACGTGATCTTTGTCGAATGAATAGAGAACAAAGATGTTGCCGTCAGCCTGCTTTGTAGCGCAAGCCTGACCGAGACGATATCCGCCTTCGAACATCTCTCTTACTCTTGGCAGAAGGTTGGAAGCTTCTACCTGTTCGAAATTCTGAATCATAAATTTCTTTTCAGACATGCTATGCTTCCTCCTTTGCTGTATTTGTTGGGATAGCTTCCTTAACGTCCATAGCGGCTCTCTTTTCAGCGAGTACGCCGAGGCCCTTAACTACGCCATCGATGATTGCTTCAGGTCTTGCTGCGCAGCCCGGAACATATACGTCTACAGGAATAACTGTATCAACACCGCCCTTGATGTTGTAGCATTCTCTGAAGATACCGCCGTTGTTAGCGCAGATACCGATTGCTACGACTACCTTTGGTTCAGGCATCTGCTCATAAATCTGTCTAACAACAGATTCGTTCTGAGCATTTACTGAGCCTGTTACCAGGAAAATATCAGCGTGCTTTGGATTACCTGTGTTGATAATACCAAAACGCTCTACGTCATACATTGGTGTAAGACATGCCAATACTTCGATGTCGCAACCGTTGCAGCTGGATCCGTCGTAATGTAACAGCCATGGAGATCTCTTTATATTCGCCATTATCTAATCCCTCCTATCCCAATCTTATCAGCATGAGTACCAGCAGATTGACTCCTGCCGAGAAAAACGTCACGATCCATGTGATCTTAAGCATCAGCTCCCATTTTACTCTGGCCGATGTATTGTCGATGAGGATCTCAAGGAAATACACTGCCAATATTGCCACAACACCGGCGATGATGCTGTACGGATTGGAGTTGATGAAATACAGTCCTACTACAGCCATCAGGAATACATTCTCATACCACTCTGCGATCTGGAAAACAGCAAGATTTCGTGATCCCATCTCGGTTGTAAGACCTTTTACAAGCTCCTGATGCATATGGTGAGAAGTCGAAGTATCGAAAGGAGATTTTCTCATCTTGATGGTAAGAATAAATACAAATGCCACAAAGAAACCGGGCAGGTAGAGGATATCGAGCTTATTACTCGTAGCTATATCTGCCACGTTAAAGCTTCCCTCTGCCAGATAGAATCCTACACAGGCCAAAAGCACTGCAGGCTCATATGTCATCATCTGGATAAGCTCACGGTTGGCTCCTATCGTGGAATAAGGTGAGCTCGCCGCTACTGCCGCAAAGTACAGGAATGTAGCGCCTGTTGACATTACAAAGAAGCACATCAGTATATCCGTTCCGGCAAAGAACATGGCTCCCGTAAGAACAATAAGTGCCAGATAAGTGATAAGTGCAAAAGCCTGTGCTCTGGATACCACGATTATCTGCTTTTTCCAAAGCTTAATCACATCATAAAACGGCTGCAAAAGCGGAGGTCCTACTCTGCGCTGCATACGCGCGGAGATCTTTCTGTCAAATCCCTCCAGCAAACCTCCGATAAACGGTGCCAGGATAATATAGGCGACTACACTGATAATTCTGTATGTATTCATCAGATGGCACCTCCTATGATCATTATTAACATTACGATCAGAGTCGCAACGGAAAACATCTGAGAAGGAACCATCAGCTTTCTCTGACCTATCATCTTATAGAAGTAGTAATTAGACAGCCACAGTGTCTTGGACTCACCAAAGGAGTCCGTAAACTTCCTGTTGTCTCCCTCGTTGATACCGTTCATATATGAAAGTTTTACGTTTGCCTGCTGATTCTTGGAGAACAGATATGCCAGGACAGGAACCGCAAACACAAACAGTATTACGACTACGAGCGTAAACAGGATACCCTGTGACAGAACCTCTGTCGAACGACCGAACATCTCCATCAAAAGCGGTCCGACATATACCGAAGATATGATCGGGAATGACATACAAAGAGCTATCATAAGTACGGCATGTACTGTAAGAGAGATAAGCTCGTTGACCTTTGTAATATCCTTCTCGGGCTGCTCTGTAAGATGTGTATGGGAAATGATCTTGCCCATCCACTTTGTCCAATAGAACGATGTCGTTGCGGAACCGAAGGCTATAAAGAAAACGATAATGATGTTTCCGCCGTCGATAGCAGCCTTAAATGCCGCCCACTTGGAGATCAGCATACCGAAAGGTGCCAAAAACATTCCGGCGATACCGATGAACATAAATACCGCCAGACGGGGAAGGATGTACAACAGTCCGTGCATATCCTCGATGTCTCTGGAATGAAGGGAGTTTTCCGTAGCTCCCACATCCTGGAACAAAAGTGACTTTGAAATAGCGTGGAATATCATAAGGAAAACTCCGGCCCAGATGGTTTCGGGGCGACCCATGCCGGCGCAGGCAACCATAAGTCCAAGGTTTGATATAGTAGAAAATGCCAGCACCTTTTTACCGTCACTCTGTGCAATAGCCATAACGGAAGTAACAAAGAATGTGAAGCCTCCGATAAAGGCGATCATGGTGCCGGTAGTGGTGCCCTTCATGGCAGGTGCCAGTCTAAAGAGAACATATATACCTGCTTTTACCATGGTTGCGGAATGTAATAGCGCCGATGAAGGTGTGGGTGCCACCATGGCTCCGATAAGCCAGGTTGAAAAAGGAAGCTGGGCTGCCTTTGTAAGTGCCGCAAAAGCGATAAAAGCAATGGGGATAACCGCATAAGCGTTGTGCAAAATACCCTCTTTTATCAGGTGATGAAGCGCCAGGTTACCGTCGGTAAATGCATAGTAATAAATACCAAGGGCAAGGATGGTGCCACCAAAGAGGTTCATCCACAAAGCCCTGAAGGAATTGTTGATAGCCGCGTTTTCCTTTGTATAACCGATCAAAAGGAATGAGCAAACCGATGTAAGCTCCCAGAAGAAATCGATCCACAGCAGGCTCTCTGACAAAACAAAGCCGAACATGGCTCCCAAAAAGAGAAACAGGAGCATAAAGAAATAGTAACGTCTGTCAGGAATACTCGTATGATGGTGATGGTATCCGTGCATATAACCCACCGCATAGATGATGATGAGTCCACCAATGATACCAACGATAAGACACATGAGGATGGACAGGTGATCGATATAGATCTTTGTCATACCCTCAAGCTTCGGAGCCTTAAACTCCACATAGACCATCATCAGTGTAGGCACGATGGATAAAATGGATATCCAGTACTTTTTATACTTGAAGCATAAAAAAGTGACCACGCACATCAAAACGATCTCCGCACATAAAATGGCGTGATCCGCC
>DGGP01000090.1 GCA_002392265.1 Firmicutes bacterium UBA3871
TCGAAGAGGCAATGCAGGCCTACGAGGACGGCGTGAAATATTATAAGAGATGCGTGGAAATACTTGATTCCGCTAAACAGCGCATCGAAACATATGAAAAATAATCAGGAGGTAAAACATGAACGATAAATATTTAGAGTACAAAGAACTACTTGAAAAACATCTTCTCGACTTTTTACCCGATATCGATCACAAGAGCATCACGCTCTACGAATCGATGAAATACAGCCTCACCGCAGGCGGAAAAAGACTGCGCCCTGTACTGCTTTTGGCAAGCTGCGATTTTGCGGGCGGAAGCGTAACGGATGCTCTGCCTTATGCCTGCGCTATGGAATATATTCAGACCTATTCTCTGATTCACGACGACCTGCCTGCCATGGACAATGATGATCTGCGCAGGGGCGTTCCGACAAACCACAAGGTTTTCGGTGACGCTATTGCAATTCTTGCGGGCGACGGTCTGCTTAACACCGCATTCGAATGCATGAACAAGGACATGCTGATGTATTTTGACGAGCCTGAAAAGCTGAAAAACAGAGTAAAGGCCAGCTACGAAATCGCAAAGGGTGCAGGCTGCCGAGGCATGGTTGCCGGTCAGGTTGCGGATATCGAGGCCGAGGGCAAGCAGTGCTCAAAGGAAATGCTCGAATACATGTTTATCAATAAAACCAGCGCTCTGATTGTAGCCTCCGTTCGTGCCGGACTGATGCTCGGAGGTGCTGATGACAGAATGCTTGACGATCTCACCAAATATGCCGAGTGCATCGGACTGGCATTTCAGATTGAAGACGACCTTTTGGACGTTCTCGGCGATGCAAAGGAGCTCGGGAAAAAGACGGGCATGGATGCCGAGAGAGCAAAATCAACATATCCTGGTCTTTACGGAATCGAAAAGTCTCACGAGAGACTTTCGGAGCTCTATGAAGCTGCCGCAAATTATATCGCTCCGTACTACGACAATGCGGAATTCTTTGCCGCTATCATAGAAATACTCAAAAACAGACGAAAATAGGAGTTTTTATGTTTGAAAATCACTTTGGTGACTACAAATTCCCACAGGATTTAAAGACCATGAGCCTGGCTGAAATGGATCTGCTCTGTGAGGATATCAGAAGCTTCCTGATAGAAAAGGTTTCAAAGACGGGCGGTCATCTGGCCAGCAACCTCGGAATCGTGGAGCTTAGTGTAGCACTTCACAAATATTACAAAAGCCCGCTCGACAAAATTGTGTGGGATGTGGGTCATCAGACCTATGTGCACAAAATACTTACCGGCAGAGCGGCAGGCTTTGATAACCTGCGCGGTCTTGACGGAATGTCAGGCTTCCCTAAAATGTGCGAAAGCGAACACGATCTGCTCGACATGGGGCACAGCAGCACTTCCGTATCGATTGCGGCAGGGCTTGCTGCAGCCAGAGACCTAAAGGGTGAGGACTATGCTGTCGTCGCAGTAATCGGTGACGGCGCTCTTACCGGCGGAGAAGCCTATGAGGCGCTGAACAGCCTGGGTGCAGAAAAGACAAAGGTCATCATCATCCTCAATGACAACGGCATGTCGATTTCAAAGAACACGGGCGGAATGTCCCAGCATCTTTCGAGTATGCGTACCAGCAAGGGATATCAGGAGTTCAAGGTTGCCGTAAAAAACGCGCTGAAAAAATCGCCGAGCGTATACAAGGGCGTTGAACACATAAAAGACACTTTGAAGTATGCCTTTGTTGACGGTATTATTTTCGAAGAGATGGGGCTTACTTATCTCGGACCTGTGGACGGTCACAATATCGAAGATTTACTGAATGCCTTTTCACTCGCAAAGCGGGTGCAGGGGCCTGTTATAATACATGCAATTACGCAAAAGGGAAAGGGCTATGAGCCTGCAGAAAAGAATCCGGGCCTGTTTCACGGCATCGGACCTTTTGACGTGCAAACGGGAAAGCCTGTGTCTAAGGGTGCAGGAATCAGCTACAGCAAGGTTTTCGGCGACAAACTGATAGAACTGGCGGGAAAGAACCCGGCTGTCGTAGCTGTTTCGGCCGCGATGATTGAAGGCACGGGACTTTCGAGGTTTTCTGAAATCTATCCGGAGAGGATATTCGATGTGGGAATCGCAGAGCAGAATGCGGTTTCGTTTGCGGCAGGACTTGCAAGAAACGGGCTCAGACCGGTGGTTGCAATATACTCAACATTTCTGCAAAGAGCCTACGATCAGATTATGATAGACGTTTGTCTGAACAAGCTTCCGGTTATTTTTGCGATTGACCGTGCAGGATGCGTAGGGCAGGACGGTCAGACGCATCATGGTCTTTATGATTTTTCTTATCTCTCGCACATGCCGGGAATGACTGTGCTGGCTCCGCGCGACGGAATGGAGCTTGAAGAGATGCTCGAATATGCCGTGACTCTGAGCGGACCTGTTGCAATCAGATATCCGAGAGGCAATTCAACGAATTTCGAAATTTCGGGTAGATTTAGTGGCAATAACTATTTTATGGTAAACCAAAATCCCGCAGATGTCGAAATATGGGCAAGCGGCAGCATGGTAAGGCGCGCTGTGGAGGCTTGTGAGATATTAAATAAAAAAGGGTATAAAGTAAATGTAATGAACAATGCCATTGCCTTTCCGCTCGATGAAGCTCATCTTTTGAGCGTAAAAGACCGCGCAAAGCTCCTTGTTACACTCGAGGACAATGTTCTTGCGGGCGGCGCCGGGCAGAGTATTGCAGCATTTTTAGCTCAAAACTGTCCCGAAACAGAGGTAAGATGCATAGGATGGCCAAATACCTTCATAGAGCAGGGGGATACCGAAAAGCTCTTTGAAAGATACGGACTCGACGGCAAAAGCATAGCGGAAAGGATAAGTGGTTTCATTGAAGGAAAGGCTTGATGTAATACTTGTAAACCGAGGTCTTTATCAGTCCCGCGAAAAGGCAAAGGCCGGAATAATGGCAGGAATAGTCTATGTGGACGGGCAGCGCGTGGACAAGGCGGGAACCCCGGTGAATGAAAATGCCGATATATTTGTGAAAGAAGACATTTGTCCTTATGTCAGCCGAGGAGGCTTAAAGCTCGATAAAACAATGCTGCTTTACGGCTTTGAGCTC
>DGGP01000062.1 GCA_002392265.1 Firmicutes bacterium UBA3871
TCTCCAAGCAGGCTGCCAGCCGTAAGGTATCACAGGTAACAAAGAAACTCCAGGCTGCTAAGGCAGCAAAATAAGCTCACCCGTCCCCACACCTTGTGCATACGCTTAATGCACAAACAAGAGCGAAAAACCGCGGAAGTGTCTCCCGCGGTTTTTTTTGGTTAATTAGGGACGGTTCTTTTTGAGCCGTTTTACTAAAATGGGGACAGATCTGACTGCCGCAGATCTGTCCCCATTTGATCATTTTTGCTCAAAAAGAACCGTCCCTATTAAAGCTTGATCGCTGTCTCGAGCGCAAGCTTCATCATGTCATCCTCGCCGCACTCACGTTCTTCGTTGGTAGCTCTTTCGCCTGTTACGAAGTGATCTGTGATAGTCATTACGGCAAGTGCGTTTTTCTTCATATATGAAGCATTCATGTAAAGAGCCGCAGCTTCCATATCTACGCCAAGTACCCCCATGCCGGCCCACTTCTTCCAGCCTTCGCGAAGGTCGTAGAACACGTCTACGGATACGACGTTGCCGGCTTTAAATGTAAGTCCGTTTGCTTCCGCAGCCTTCTGAGTCTTTACTAAAAGATCGTAGCTGCATGTCGGAGCGTAAGTCCCCGGCAGATCAAAATTGTCCACATAGCTGCTCTCAGCGGATGCCGAAAGAGCCACAACGATGTCTCTGCAGCGAATGCCCTCGTTAAAGGAGCCGGCTGTACCGATTCGAACGAGGTTCTCTACACCATAATCATTCATGAGCTCCCACGAATAGATACCCATGCTCGGCATTCCCATGCCTGTTCCCTGAACGGATACGGGTACACCCTTGTAGGTTCCTGTGAACCCGAGCATTCCACGGATGTCGTTATACTTTTCCGCACCTGTCAGGAAATTCTCCGCGATAAACTTTGCGCGAAGCGGATCGCCCGGTAAAAGAATCGATTCTGCAATCTGTCCCTTTTTTGCTCCAATATGATTACTCATTTTTTGTCCTCCTTTTACTGTCAAGCCTAAGTGGGCTATGACATTCCTAGTCCAACCAATAACGAAGTTTCAATTGCCCGTTATCCGAGCCGATATATTGCAAATTGAGTTCCTTCGGGATTTTATGTGCTACCGGCAAGCTGTCGATATCCACCGCCAGCGAGTTTCCCGAAACATATATTGCATCACCCAAGTTCACTTTTGCCTTTGCAAGCTGCGCTGCAGTCTCAAGGAGCGGTCCCTTTAGCTTTAATGCCGAAAGAGCCATTTTACCCATTGTGCCCGCAGCCTCCGCCTGCTCGCTGAAGCTTGCAATCAGCCTGCGCCCGCTATTTCCGAAGGCAAGCTCATTTACCGTAAAGAGATAGTTCAGCTTTACTGCGCCGACCTTTGGCACATCTGCCTCTGCAAATAGTGCGATGCTGCCGTCCGAAAGCTTCAGCTTATAATCGCTTATCATAGGCGACAGCCCCATTATATAAGGTCTCAGCCCCGCATTTACAAGCTCCTCAGGTATTGCCAGAATCCCCCGCCCAAGCTCTGCCGGATCGAGATAGTCCGCAAGGCGCACGATTTCCGATTTGTTCTCGAGCACCATCTGTATTATTTTATATAAGGCTTCATTCGTCATCCCATACACCCCCTACAGCTTTCCGCCGTGCACACGCTTTATATAGTACTGAATCCCCAAAGAGAAAATATAATCGTACAGCATCAAAACCGCCACCGCCGCTACCAGCATTATCGGGAATGCCAGCTCGGGCATTGTGATGTTGCCAAAACAAATCTCTCTAAAGCCCAAATATCCAATGCTGAAAATACCTCCGAATAAGATTATTTTCAGTCCGTTTCTCGTTACGGGATGATTAAACTTTTCAATATAGTATTTGATTATACCCCAAATACCGAAAAACATTGCATAGGGCACAATCGCGAGCTTGTTTGGCATAATTAAAAAACCCAAAAGCACGGTCACTGCATATACCAAAACTCCGGGGATTGCGCTCGGCTGTTTTTCCTCATGCCATGCCGCCCTGCCCGCCTCAATTATCATCAGCGCCGGAAAAGCAGACGCTACCGCATAGAGTGTCATCTCCACCCCCGGAACTATCCCTGCAAGAAACAGGAACACAAACGAGAGTGCGGAAAAGAGCGCTCCCAGCACTAAATTGTTGGTTTTTGTCTTCATTTTCTATCCTTCGCAGCCACAGCTATTCCGCATTAGAAACAGTCGCAAAGACAGTCAAGACAAAGATATGCCTGACATGCTCTGCAAAACGCATCATCGTACGAATTATACGATGCCGAGCGATAAGGATTTGCCTGACGGAAGCCGCCTCCCTGCATTGCCTGCAGATTTCTGCGATATTCAAGGTTGTTTGGGTCCATATCAACCGCACGCTGCACAAGTCCTGCCGCCTGATTATACCATCCTCTTCTGTAAGCTACCATACCCGAAAGGAAATGCCACTCCGCATTTCTGTCCGTGGAATTATTTAGGATTGTCGCTGCAGTATCGAGATTACCCATGTCAATATAGGTCCTGACCGCATTGTAATCGGCTCTGCCTGAGCCGCTGCTGTAATTGCTTTGGCTGTAGCTGCCGCTACTTTCGCCCTTCATCTGACAGAGCTGCTCGTATGCTTCATTTACTTCCTTCAGTTTTTCCTGCGCCAAATCGGCGAGAGGATTATTCTGATACTGATCGGGATGATATTTCTTCACCAGAGCCTTATAAGCCGCCTTGATCTCATCCTCGCTGGCATATCTCGAAACACCGAGAACCTTGTAGGGATCATTCATCTAAACTCAATCCTTTCCTTGTTCCTTTTAT